>DNTA01000137.1 GCA_003500135.1 Cytophagales bacterium
TGGTAGACGCGCTGGATTCAAAATCCAGTTCCTTCGGGAGTGTGGGTTCGATTCCCACCTTGAGTACGAATACATCACCAAAGAGTGAAAACAAAAGCGAGTTTCAAAAAAGAAGCTCGCTTATTTTTTGAAATAAGGCGACTTGTTTTCTTTGGTGATGTTCAAAGCGACGCTTTGAGGGAACATGGGCGCAGACCCATGAATCCCACCCAAGGTGGGAATCTTTGTGATTGCTTAAATCGTGAGTTTTTAAAGAGCTGATTTTTGATGTTCAAAGCGACGCTTTGAGGGAACATGGGCGCAGTCCGTGAACACCACCCTGTAGGATGTGAAATTTTGGAGCTAAACCAGATCCGTTTTTTGCCTGTCTTATAAAACCTGCATGGAATTATGTGTATATTGAGCTTTGTTAGTTTTGAGGCCATCAGCATTTGAATCCACATTCATATCCCGTTTGCCTCAATTCGCTACACTTCCTATGAAAAGAGTCAGAACAACCATGATATTTCAACCCCAACCGGTGATGACATACCACCAAAAAATGCAGCGGAGCATCATGGCCATGCGCATTTTTAGACTCTTACTACTGCTCATCATTGTGTCCTGTAAGGGTGACAGTAAGCCATCGGACGGTCTCACTAACAACTACCACCTTTCTCTTGAATCTGATTTATTGGACAGTAATTATATCAAGACCATAGAAAACTTCTATGAGACTGGTAAGGAGGGTTATTTGATTGGAGCTGATAGTATTTCAATTTATTACAAGGTATTTGAACAGAAGCTGCCCACGAGCGCAATAGTGATCTCCAGTGGCAGAACAGAAGCTGCAATAAAGTATAAGGAACTGATTTACGACCTGTATCAAAATGGATATTCGGTATACATACACGATCATAGAGGGCAGGGACTGTCCGGACGAATGACCGATGACCCTGACATGGGCTTTGTTAAGGACTTTCAGTACTACATCGATGATATGAAAGAGTTTTATGACCGTTTTATAAAACCCAGAGCGTATGAGCATACCTTCTTGCTAGCACACTCCATGGGAGGAGCTATCGGTATGACCTACCTCGAACAGTTTCCTGAAGATTTTGATGCTGCCGCCTTTTCCTCTCCTATGCTTGGTCTTAAACCACCACTTTGTACCGTTGTAAAGGTCTTTGACAGGGACGTACCGAGATATGCCATTGGACAGCACAGTTATAACGATGATTCTTCAGGCTTTGAAGACAACGCTTTAACAGGCTCCAAAATACGCTACGATCGAATGCAGGCAGCTTATACGCTGGTGCCCGAAGCTCGACTCGGAGGTGTTACCTATACCTGGGTACATGAATCTTGTGAGCAGTTTGCTGTTTTGTTTGAGAATATTGACCATATCGAAACACCGTTTTTACTGTTCTCCGCAGAGAACGAATCGATTGTCTCCACTTCAGCTCACAGGAACTTTATGGAAAAGGCTAAAGCCCTGGGTAAAGACTGCCAGGCTTATGATATTGCAGGCGGAAGACACGAACTCTTCATCGAAAAGGACCAGCAGCGTCTGGAAACATTGAACACCACACTTGACTTTTTTGAATCGCATCAAAGGGGGAAATCCAAATGAGATGGTCGTTAGCGGAAGATATAGCCTTGTGAGAACATGCGCACCGGCCAATGCATAAGCATCAAGGGGGAATGATCTAAGGACAAGTCTGCAGAGGCGCTAAGGAGGGTAAGAAATTTTATGGGCATAAAAAAGAGCCGGGTCAGCGGCTCTATATTTATATCAAATCTATATTGTTAAAGCTCTTATTCTACAATGGGGAAAAATACTTTATGCTAGTGATCTCATTTGTATCAGTTCGAATATTTAATACTACATAGTTGTCGTTCAAATTAGCCTTGAAAACCACTTTAATCCTTCCTGTGTTCCCTGCGTCCTCAATGACATTTAAGCCAGGAAATTCTTGAAATAAAACAGAAGAATCATCACTGATTTTTAAGTTTACACCCGCTATTTTTACTGTGATTTGTGAATTTAAAACTTTTATACCTACGAGGGTCATTTCATTTTCAAAACCGAGATAGCTAAATATTATATTCCCATTTGAAAAATCTTTAGCTTCACCTTCTGGATCATCAGAAATATTTACAAAAGATTCTCCATAATAGTTTGTAAATTCATCTAAACTTCCTGCAAATTCATCTAACTGTGAGATAGTTTTATTGCCAAAAAGAATGGACTTAAATTGATTCTGAGATACTTCATTAAAGTTGACCTGTCCTTTACATAATAAAGGTACCATGATTAAAATCATTAAAATAGTTGTTTTCATAGATAATTATTGACAGTCGTTATTAATTGGATTATTATTTTCATCAAATGTTGTGCCTAAGTAGTCTGCTGGGTTAATTGTATCGAAATTACTGTATTGATATGAGTTTCCTGAACCACTGAAGGTGCCTATCCTAATATGTACATGTGATTCTACGCTGCCGTCGGCAATTGCTCCTTTTAAGTTTCCTGAATCACCTTGAAAGCCGATTATGGATCCGGCTGAAACAGAGGTGTCTTTCTCCAACCTACCCTCTAATTTAAGATGAAAGTATTGATATATAATGATTTCACCATCTGGCAATACACTTCGGACCCTCAATGCATATCCTGTCCCTTCAGAATGATAAACTGAATGTACAACTCCGTCATATAAGGCATGAATCGGACTACCATATTCATTAAGTATATCTATCCCATAATGAGGTTTATTTCTTCCTTCAACACCATCAGAACAACCACCACCATATCTTACGCAGCCAAAAAGCCCTCCTTTCGGACCAGAACTTCCTAATTGTGGAGCAATTTCAGGGTTTAGGACAGGGTCACCTTCGCAAGGCTTTTGTACACATTCTCCCTCTTGATTTTCTACCATCCCCTCAGGACAAAAACAGTCTCCAGCAATTTCGATTTTCCCTGGTGGACAAGTAAACGATCCTGCATTCCCTCCTCCACCTCCAGAGTGCCAACCATTGCAATTTATCTCACAACCTCTGCTTCCACCTATTGGAGCATATAGTGAAGTAATCGAAACATATGGTGGTGGCGGTATTTCAACGGGTTCATAAATGATCATTTCAGGTAAATCACAATGATCGCAAGGGGCGTTATCCCATTTAGGACATCCGTTCTCACATGTATCAGGGGTTGTTGTAGAATCGGCAAATGAATTAGTTGTTTGTTCAGTGGTCTCGTATTCCTCCTCATGGACAATTTGATTATTAATCATTACGAGCCGTTTTAATAAATGACCATCTACATCGCTAATAAAAATAATGCCATTAAAAATATCCCCTTCAGAGCCCTTGTCAAACCAACTATAAACAACACTTTGTAGAACACCCTCAATCTCTAGAAGTAAAACCCTGCTTTGAAGCTGACTATAATTCGTAGTGACAGGAATCACTGTCAGTTCCTCATCTGAATTTGTAATATCCTCTAAAGTATAATCTCCATCTACAGAAACTATAAAACTCTCATCAAATCCTGCACTTTCGGTTCGGGTTTTTAAGTCATTGTAAAAATCAACTGTAGAAGAAGGATCAACTGTTTTAAAGTACTCGTCAGCTCCAACTGAAGAATCGTCCTGCTGACAGGTCATCAGCACCAATAATGCCAGCCACAATAGCTTGTGGCACTGCCTAAGATTTCTGTTTTTCATTTAATAATAATTTTATTGTTTTTGAAAGAGGTGCTATTAGCCAATCCTTAATTTCCTTTTAAAGTTAGGAGTCGCTGAAGCCTTACAAAAAACAAGAAAATGTTAAAAACGTCGATTTTTAGAGGTGCTTATTACGGTTTTTCCGCACTTATCAATAAATTAAAGGAATGCAAGAGGTTGTTATTTATCGACAAAAGGGTGTTTTAGTTGTTAATAACTTGAAACCTGAAAAATCATAAGGAATATTCCTTACGGATAACTATGAATTCTTTTGCCAGAAGGTCCCGCAAAAAAGACTCAGGTTCTCTGTGATCGGTAAGTTTGATGATCTTCGCTTCAAGATGCCCTTTTTGAAGCTTGTATGCGAACTTTGTGTCCTCATTATTGGTTAGGTTGGACAAATCATCCAGCTTTGAGATGCGCCCTTCTATGGTATCTTTATAAAAGGGGAATAATTGCTTGGCAAGTGAGTGAGTAAGCAGAGGCGCTAAGGAGGGTAAGAAATTTTTTTTTTTGGCATAAAAAAGAGCCGGGTTAGCGGCTCTTAATTCAAAACTCGATTCCTATCCACTAATCCACATTCCATATCTGTAGATTAACTTCCATTCATTGCCGATGCGCTTGTAAACATAAATAGTACCGCTGGCGGATTCTAAACTTTCGAAGATCTCCGAATATAAAAACCCAATGGTTTCATTATTTTTAGTGTTAAAAATAGTTGGAAAAGCAAATTGAATATATCGTTCACCAGACTTACGTTCCTCCCGATCAATAAATGAAATAGGGACCTCAATCCGTTCTTTGGCAATCCTTTTACTTTTAGTTCTACAAATCCGGTTGATGATCTTCTTCATTTCACGATCCGTAAACATGATCGTAAAATCCGGAGGATCTGTAAAATCACTATTTTCAACAGATGTCCGGGCATCATGCCAGCGCTCAGGATCTGTTAATCTGTATTCTTCTATACTGCAAGGACCATCGATGAAAGGGTTGACTAATTTATATTTCTCTTGATAGGCGTCATGACTACTTAAAAACGTATTGATCAGTTCGTATTCCATGTTTTGAGCATTACCAGATATGCATAAAACAAATACGTTAATCGCAATCAGTGCTTTGAGCGTGCGTAGAATTTGGGTGTTCATCGTTAATCTCCATTTAATAGTAGTCCATTCTGAAGCATCACTGACAATTTAGTTAAAAAAAAGGATAGAGGCTGCTGCCACACCGTGCCATCGCCTAAAATGTTCTCCGGCAGGAGGCAGTCTTTTGGGTATAAAAAAGATCCTGGTTAGCAGCTTTGGATATTCTCAATATTTAATTAAATAAATTTATTCACGGTATGCGCAATGAACCTTTAATTAATAACAATTTGTCTGTATAATGTAATCATGTCCTGAATAAACAAATGTTCAGTTGGTTCAATGAATATTAATTGTGATCGTGTGGTAATATTGCCATTTTCTGTTAAGCTTTCGAAAGATTAATAGTTTGCTCGAATGCCCAACATCCATCCTATACACTTCGTAGCGATATATAATTGCAAAATCATTTTTGTCGTTGAATAACGGTTGAGTCATTGCGGAATAAAAGTCAATGCTTCCATTTATAAAATCCTGTTTCCGGACTTCTTTAAAGTTGGGAGAAAGACTGTCAAAATTAATTTTTCTTGGTATACTGTCATTCAAAACTTTTTTTTTCATCTTATCTAAGTCTACAGAGGCTATAAATGTTTCATAGCTTGGTGCATCAGGAACAGGAAAAGGCACCCAATTTTCTTCAAAGAACCTTATACTAAAGTAAACGCTTAAATTATGCTTATCCCAAGGTTCAAAGTCGGACTGCAACCTAATGGTCCCTTTTTCATTGATGTCATTTAAAAAATCATATATCTGTCCGGGTAGAAGCTGACAGGAAAATAAAATAAATAAGGTAAAAATGGGTTCTTTAAAGTTCATTAAGCGGCTTTTTAGAAAAATGGAAATATTCCAACTATTCAACTTCATCCAAATGAAAGACTTTCACCAATTCAAAGTTTTGATCATTCATTTTTCTAATTATTAAATAAAAGTCTTTTTTAGGCTTTCCATCAACAAGAGTATTCCTTTTAGAATCATTTAACTCATTTAACCAGTTGAAATCTTTTACACCTAAACCTAGAGTGTCACCGGGCTCTAAAAATTGCCTTTGGGCATATTTAATTGAATCAGGATCAGAAGATAAAACTTCATGAAACTGAATCGGCTTAGAATTGACCAATCTGTAAGTATACGTTTTAAAATCAGTGCCAACGGATTTAAGAGTATCTATTATCATTTTGTTGTTTTCTTCTTCGAAATAAAAATAGTAGTTGGTTGCAACTTCAGGGGGGTACTTCAAAGTTGAGCAGGAGTTAAAGATTACAGTAATAAAAGTTAAAAAGATCATTAATTTATTCATCACAACTTGGTGTAACCGTCGAGTTTACTTGTGCATAGTAAAAGCTAATACTGTATTTCTCATAATAATCATCGTCTGCTAAATAATTTAACCGACCCGCTGTACCATTAAATCCAATATAAGCAATATCGGTTTAAAAAAAGAGCCGGGTTAGCAGCTCTTTTCTACATCTTTCAAATTCAAAAATAATTTAGATATTTTATGATACGCTCAGATTTATTACATTTTTAATGACCCATCTATTATCTTCTAATTCGATTTCAACCCGGTTTCTCTCCCCACAAAGTTTACCACAATCATAATCTACATAAAAATATCCGGAGGTCAGGTTCTCATTAAAAAACACATTAGATATCAGTACTTTTCCACCAAAATAGTAGTCAGATTCCTCGTGGTTTTTCCAAAAGGAGCTTAGATTAGAAGTGAGTTCGGTATGGGCATCTTCAAAGTATAATTTATGATCAAACAGATAGGCGTCTCTGACATGATCAGTTGATTCCGAATTTGAATAATTAACGGGATATTTTATACTGTCGTTGACCATAAGAAGCCTTTTTTTACCATTCATCCTGTTTTTGGGTAAGCTTATAAGACCTTTCTGTAAGGAGTCCAATATTTCTGGGGATGGGATAGGTGTTTTATTCCAATCTGGTATCCTGAGAATAATTTGACTGTAGACATCTTTTAAGGTCTCATCTTGTAACTCTTGGAGGTCATTTTCATTACAGGAAACCAACAGCATCACCAAGATGCCTAAAAGCATGTGTTTTCTCATTATTACAAAAACTGTACTATTTAAAGATATGCTTTTTCATAAAATGAGCAGCTATCGAAGCAGCCCGGACATCAGGCTATGGATTGACAGTGGTTTTACTTCCTGAAAAAAAGTACTCCAAAAAGAGCTTGGCTAGCGGCGCTTAATAATCAGCTACCTTTTTTATCAGCAATCAAAAGTAATATCCAAATTATTGCAAACGGTAGAAGACTAATGAATGCCTTTTCATAATCTTTAAAGTTCAAATTGTAAAAATTAAGCACTAAAAAGCCTGTTAAAAAGATGGAAGGCAGAATTATTATTAGCCTTTTACCATTAAATTTAAGTAGTAATAATAGCTGTGATTGCATTGCAATAAGCCATATAGCAAGTAACACTTCGTTAATGCCTCCATAACCTCTTATCACCTGATCAATCAGTCCCAAAACAGCATAGCCATAGGGAATTAAGAGTCCTTTTGAGTCACCCGTGAAATAGGGAAGCAGGGTTGTTAAAAATAGAAGAACGATAAGAAGTTTATATACTTTTGTATTCATTAAGCCCTTATTCTTTTTCACTTTCCCAATCATATCAGCGCAAGCCAGTCACATCTTTATCAGGCGATATGAACTTGCTCTGTAAAGGTATAAATAATGTACTATGAGAGTATGCCTTTAAAGTCTTACCACAGCTTTGTCGCCCTGCATAAAATAGTGGTATTTGGCTTGAAAGGATGGGGTTAATTTCGGGCAGCAAAAAAGAGCCGGGTTTGCGGCTCTTCTAAAATAGAGTGATTTTTTAGTGACTCAACTCCATGCTCCCGTTCTTATAAATCTTAATGGTGCCCCCAGTGTGCAACATCACTTTTTCTTCCGGTCTGAAGTATTTATCGTCTATGAATACATTTCCAAGGGAGTCTTTTACAATTAATGGTTCTATTGGCTCCAAAACACTGGAAGTAAGGGCTACTATTAATTCTCTACTTTTTTGATCAAGTCTGGGGTTTTGAGAGAATAAGTCTTCAACGAGATAAATAAGAACAAGTTTGTCCCGGATATAGGTGAAATACTTTGGAGATTTATTTTCTCCATTTTCAAATCCCCTGTAAGAATCTTGAAGTACAAATACCGCTTTAAGCCTATCATCTAAAGAAGGATCTGAATACCTGTTTGTATACAGTAATTTTAATTCCAAATAACCTTTATCCTTAAAATAAGGGAACTCCTTTTGTCTTAATTCAATGTACTCCGTAATCCCTTGGATGAGTAATGAGTCTTGAATATTAGTATATTCCAGGTCTACCTCCTGACCCCTGCAGGGCGTTGACCATAATAACCCACAGATTACTATAAAACCAAACAATTTCATTTTCTCCAATTTACAAAAACACTTCTTCATCATACATTTCACGATTCATTAAATTATCTTGAATGCATTTCATGGAGATTTACAATTGCTATTTAGTGACTCTTCTTGTAAATCTGTACTCCAGAATTTAGGTGGGGGAGTGATTTGATGTCATGTGCGCGGATGCACAGAGGGGGTGGTGAAATTTTTTTTGGTAAAATTTTGGCATAAAAAAAGCTTGCTTTTACTGCAGTAATGATAAATCTGTTAGTTTACTTTAGTCAAAATTAAAGCCGTTTCTATTGGAAATGGAAAACTCACATCATTCATACATCCAGGTTCCGCAGTGTCATTTTTAGGTCTAAAGTAAAATTTTAGCTGATTTTGTAGTGGAGAGATAATAACATGAGCATTTTGCCCACAAGCGCTTAATTCTCCTAAATAAGATAATTCATAGGCATGAGCCCCCTTTAAAAAGTAGCGTCCCCGTATAACTAATTTGTGTTCATCCGGCAGATCTGACGTATCATCCAGTATATTTCCTTCATCATTTTCAATTTTATACCTCATTAACAACAAATCTCGTGCTGGAAATTGATCCACTGGTTTGGTTATCTTTTCTACAAAAAAGGTATATAGAAAACCATCGTAATTAATTTGCCATGTTCCTTCATAGCGATCAAACAAGCCATTAACGTCCTTTATGTAATTTATGGACTCCGGGAGGGCGGTTCCACTGTATATGTAATTTGATTGTTCTTCTACGGGTAAAATTTGTGCGGCGCATCCAGAAAAGATACCCATGTATATAATAGTTAAAAGTATTTTTTTCATTTTTAACAGTCCTTTTTATTTAAACCACCATTCTCATTTAATGATAATTGTTGTATTGTACCATTGTCCTTAATTTTAAAAAGATCCACACCTTCTAAATTGGGGAAGATACTTTCTAAAAAATTTAGAAAACCTTTTTCTAAACCAAATTTATCGATAAAGCTGTTATAAGAGCTCATGACTTGACTACTGCCAAATAGAACTGCATACAAAGAAGTTGTAAATGTATTAACGAAAGAGTTTATATCTCCAGAGAATCTTAACGTATATGTTCCTGAACTACGTATCGGTTTGGTCCTCCTAATTTAGGATTTCTGTTTAACTTGGTAAAAAAATGAACTAATGATCAAGTTCTTTCGTCAAATACGGTATGCGCTTATCAATCAAAATCAATCTGTCAATTACCTTAAGTATGCCATAGGGGAGATCGTGCTGGTGGTGATTGGTATTCTCATCGCCTTGCAGATCAATAATTGGAACGAGCACAGAAAAGAGCAGAACCTGCAGCATAAACTGGTCCTGCAACTACTGGAGGATGCTGTGGCCGATTCCACTTTTTATGCTTCGCGGGAAGCCCTTTTTTTGGGACAGATGGAATCTTATCAGCAAATGAGGCGCCTTTGTGCAGAGGGCCTTCAACTCCCGCAGGACAGCGTGCTTTTGCCAAGACAGAATGTTCCTTTTACAATGGCTGCAAATCAATCTGCTATTATCAGCAACGCCAAGGAGTACACGACGATCACCGACGAACAGATCAAAAAAGAGTTAAGGGATTACACCCTTAGCTATAGTTTTGTCAAAAAGGCCATTGAAATTCATGGAGACGAGGTACGATCAGAACTTCACAACCTGGTGAAGCAATACAATATTGGTATTTTTCAGGGTGCTAATACCAGTCTGCAGGATTTTGAAGAATTTTGTCAGGACCCCTATATCCAGGGGATTCTAAGAAACGTTCTTGGGGCGACACAGAATGCATTGAATCAAACACAACGCTTTTTATCAGACCATAGCAGCCTTATTACAAGCTGCAGAGTGTATTTAGAAAACAATCCCTAGGAAGAGGTGATCAGGCCGGCTTTCTTTTTCACGTCACCATTTTCCGTGAGGAGACGTGTTGAAAGCAGCAATTGATCACATTGTGATCATTATCCCAACAGCAATCACGTTGGCAGAGATGGGGGATTCCTGTTTGACACCGAAGAGGTGTTTTTTGAATGCTTTTCAAGCAATCACTCTTAAGTTGGTATTTTTAAGAATATGTTAGAGCAGTCAGAGCAAAGCAGTTTGGAATGATCTATTGAACTAACATTTGGTAGATTGTAAAAACAGATCAAAGTGATATGATGGTATGTATGCGGATGCACAGTGGGGCGGTCAACTATTTTATTAAGACAACGAGTATGTCCCTATGAATAAGCATTTTTATCTTACCGTTCAAATTTTTGTTTCTTTAGAAGGTCCTTCGATCTTTATCTATTAAAGGCTTCCCCAATCCTGAAATAAATCCCCCAATCGTCTTTGCCGAGTGCGAAATCCATTCCAATATTTATACGTTCTTTTGGAATGGCCATATACCGTATACCCACGCCTCCTCCGGGTAAAAAAGGGGCCTTATCAAACTTGGAAAACGACTCAATGGCAGTTGCCAAACCAAAAAAACCAACCGCCCCAAATCGACCTTTAAACCGATGTCTGTATTCTGCCTGAGCTGTATAAACCTGATTATTTCTGTATTTTCCCTCCGTATATCCTCTGATATCATCCTGACCTACAACATTTTGCCCTTGAAAAGGAACGTCACCAGTGGCGATAGACGCATAGATTCTTGATACCAAAATTTGTCGTTCAGATTGAATGGGAAAGAAGTGGTTATAAACAATATTAAAGGACTCAAAGGTATTGTCACTCCCAATCCAATCCCTATAAAAGTTATTTCTAAAATAAATATTATAACCTTCGTATGGTGTGATTTGATTATCCCTTTTATCAAAAGCCAATGTGTAGCCAAGAGAGTTCATGCGACGATAATCTGTCACCAGTTCGGGAGGGATAAATTCTGGCAGATCAAATACGGTTTTGGAGTTTGCATATATTCCTAAGAGGCCTGCGTAAAACTTACCAATAACTTTGCGTTCAACTTTCAGTAAAGCAAAATCTGCCTGCGTATTAAACCCTACAAAGGCACCACCAAAAAGGGGGATCTCCTGAAAATACTGATAATTGATAGTTCCAGCGCCAATGGCCGCTAAAACCCGCCATTTGTCTTCGTTGAGATAAAGTCTTTGAAACAGGGCACCAAACCAGGTGCCGTTTGTGGTATACATACCAAAAGCGCCAGTTGAAGATACTGGAGAAAGGGAATCCTTCTTACTCACTTTATAGAATATCTGCCCTAAAACTCCAAAGCCGAATCCTGTGGCATTACTGTAATCTAAAACCGGAACGGCTGCAAAATTGATTTTCTTATCATCCTGGTCAACATGCTGCGCATGCAGTGATACACGAGAAATTAGTATAACAACTATTAAAAACGTTTTTGGAGGTATTCTTTGTAAGGTCATATGTTTAGAATGACTCAGAAAAATTAAAGTATAAACCCGAGCTATTTCTGCCAAACCCAAAATCTATTCTTAAGTTCATACGCGGTTGTAATTCTAAGCGATAGCCAATTCCTGCATTTGGAAGCCAATTGCTTAAGGTTCCTAAGTTTTGAGCTATAGATCCGGTGCCTAGCCAGGTTGCAATACCATGTTTGCCTTTAACCCTTTCCTTGTTTAAAAACATGTAGCGCCATTCACCTATAACAGCGAGACCTGCCTTATCCCTGTATTGTCCATTGAGATACCCTCGTAATAAATCAGTAGAACCAATTAAGGTCATGCCACTGTAAGGGACCTCTCCAAACGCTTGTCTTCCATAAGCTCTGAACGCCAGGGTATTTCCTAAACGATTCAGGCTCCGGTAATATCTTAAATCATACTCAATAACCTGGTAATTTTGGTTGCCCCCAAAGAATTCCGTGGTTAGATAATAGGACAGGTTTACAAACCATCCTTTATATGCATTCACTACAATATCCCTGCTATCAAAAGTAAGATTAACGGCAAAGCCGGTCTCAATAATTTCAGGACCAAAGTTTTGGAAATTTTCATCTTCCTCCATGACTGGGTTTGTTTCCCTCACTTTAAGATTACTGTAGACAAAAGATACCCCACCGTAAAAATTGGTCAGTAATCTCAAGTCTACTTTCGGTTGCAAATAGAATAAAATCCGGTTGTATTGGGAGGTCTCTTTACCACGATCTATACTTTGGTTGGTCTCATACCCAACACCAAAATAATCATCGTTGACATTAGAGAACTTAGCAATTAGTTTTACCCTCAGTTGATCATCAAGCCAAAAGGTATTCATTATAGAACTTAGTGTAATATTTTTTCTAGTACTTATACTACCCAGTAATGGAATGGATGACCGCTGTAATTCTTTGTTGTCGGGGTTTGTGGTAAAAGTGTAAAGAAGCCCACCACCAATCAAGATTCCTGACTCGGGTGTATAACCAGGCCCGGCAAAAACACTCAAGAAGGGTCTCCCATTACTAATTAATGAGTCTTTCCTAATGGATCTAGCCTTCATGTTCTTTTCTATCCGCTTTACAAGCCCTATTTCCTGAGACCAACTAAGTAAGGAGGTAAATAATGCTAAAAGGAATACATTAAGCTGCCTCGTCATAATACAACTATAGTGTCACCCCTTGCAACAAATTCTTCCCTTTAAACCCGAACCTATAGTTTAGGCCAAAGACTAATTGATTTCTGCTTCCCAGAAAGGAATAGTTGGCTAAAATATTATACCGTTTATTCCATTGAAAATTTATGCCAATATTTAGACTTACAGGATAGGGCAAGGCCTTTTTAAATCTATAGTTCAGATTAACAGGATCATTACTGGAAAGCCATCGTGAAGCCCCGTCATATATAGGTGCCAACACCTGCTGTTCTGTATCCGTTAATCCATCATACCATTGATCCAGCTGCTCAAGGGCTCTGCTTTTATCATCAGGAGTAATACCTACCAATTTTTCCAAATCTACAACGCCACTGCCATCGGGGTTAAGTCCTAAGTATTGCCCCCCAACCAGGAAGGCAATATTCCTCTCAGGCTTATCGCGAAATCTAAACAAATATCCTGTCCTTAAACCCGCAACTAAGGTTCGGGCGGGTTCATTCAAGTTATCCATAAATGTCCAGGCCATTGTAAAGTCTCCCTGTACGATCAAGGGTCCAATTGCACCGGCGACAACTGCGCCCCAACCAGCTACAGTGCCATTATTATTGGTATTGAATTCTAATTCAAACGGCAGACCTAATTGTATATTAGTCTGTGAGTTGATACCCCCCAATATACCGTAAATATTCAGGAAGGGAAGAAGCCAAAAATCATAACGAAGCGAATACCCGTTAACTTCTGCTTGTATTTTTTGGAAACGTGCTATCCCATCGATACCAATCAGGTTATCAGTGTCAAATCCAACAAAGGCATCACTAATGACAATGTCCTGCCTTGAGTACGCATAAAGCACATTTATACCATTGGGATAAGGAATATCAAAACCTGCTTTCCGAATTTTGTTTCCAAGAATTGGCAGATGCCACTCGTATGGCGTTTTTTTGAGGCTATCCCGGTATTTTTCGTAGGCATCAGAAATGGTCAGATTACTTACCTGCTGAGCTTTGACAAGCTGTGTTTGAATGAAAAAAATGCAGGCTAACAGTAGAAAATATTTTTTGAGGTATTTAGTCATGTCTTAGGATTATGGTTATTTCTTCAAAGTTGTTGGCAATTAATACGTTGTCCCATGTGGCCTTGTAAATAAGAATTGAAATGATGAGGGAAACTCTCTCTTCGGTGATGGTCTCTTCAAATATTCCTGAGGCTATAATGGCATTAATAATATTTTGTGATAGTTGTTCCACATTGGTTTCCTGCACTGATTGCAGAACCGGAAGAAGAAACTCCCGAATAGCTTCTTCAGTAACATTGTCTTGGATAATGTCCAAGCCTAAAATCAACTCTGCTAAAAAATTTGCTACCTCTTCGGCATTCAGATTCACGATCTCCTCTAGTATTGGTTGTATGAGGTTTTGTAAGTTCTCCGGGGTTATGTTTTCTGTTATGAAGGAATTAAGAGCTATTGCAATATTTAATGCCGTTTCCTCTGGATTTAAATTGTCCAGTATGGGGCCTAATAAATCTCGTAAGGTATTCAGCAGAGCCTCCGATATATCATCCTCAAGGTTAAGCAGCCATTGACTGATTGTATTACCTGCTGTTTCCGGATTAATGGTTTGAAGGAAATTAAGTGCGGCCACCAGGGCAGCATTGATATTCTCCGTAGTGAGAAATTGTGATAAAATAAGTGATGCAACATCATTAGCTGCTTCTTCCGGACCAATTATTGAAATAACAGGCTTAATTCCAATAAAGGCCAGACGAATAGCATTCTGCATACTGTCATAGTCCGGAGTCAGATTTAAATCCGGGATTTGCTCATTCAGACTATTAACTAGATTCTCAATGGATTCTGTTGCCTGGGTGGCCAGATTACCTAATTCAAATAAAGGGGTTTCATCAATTAATTCTGTAAAAGGCAATAGGGCTGCGGACACATTGTCCTGATTTATAAAATTTTCTTCTATGACATTGGTCAGAATTCCTGCTATTTCTGAAACCTGCTCATCGTTTAAGGAAACAAACTCATTCCAGGCACTAGCTAGTATCGGTTGTAGATTTTCTTCGGTAAAGATGTCATTGAACAAATCAACAACTAGGGTGGCAATAAGTTCGGTAACTTCCTCAGAATTTATAGCAATTTGTTCAATGTAAGGAAATACAAAATCGTATAAGGTGTCTTCTGTTAAGGTCTCATTGACATAATCAGACACTGCTGTAGCTATGGCCTCTGAAACAAGTTCCACATCAATATTTGAAATGTCTTCAAGTTGTTCCTGAAGTAATTGGGACAAGACCGTTTGCCAATCGATCTGCTCTAATGCCATCCTAATCTCAGCAGCCAAAATACTCGAAAGCTCTTCAGGATCGATTTCGTTTATAAACTCCAACTGTCCTGACAGTGCAGAAACGACGGTATCATTTATAAGTTTCTGAAGTGCTTCATTATTAAACAATAAACTGGCTATGGCATCTCCAACTATACCAGGTGAACCACTGGCGACTCTATCAACCAGTTTGTCGTTAATCTTCCTAATTTGACGTTCAGCAGTTTCCTCATTGGCGATGATTGAAAATTCCCTGGTGCTTGGTTCGTAAATATAGCGGTAGTTTAAACTTTCCGCAGAACTGATACGAATGGTACGTTCATTAAAAACAAAGTAGCTTCCAATTTCATCTTCAATAAGCAGATCGATCAGGCCATTTCGCGTGATGATCTTTCTGTCTTCAGTAAACTCAACCTCATACTTTCGCATCTCCGATGCATCTAAAACGGTGTTTTCAAGGTCATAGAGACCTGCTTCTAAAGTGGCATCAATACTGTTAAATAGCAATGGAGGTGGAATGTCTTCATTTCGAACTTTCAGCGTGAATTCTTCTAATTTCCACACATGTTTGTTTAATAAAGCATTAGTGTCATTCACAGCTGCGATGACACTATCTTCTGGAGTTTCGCATGTTAAGAATAACATCGATAAAATAATGGAGGCAGGGATAAAACATTTTTTTAACATAATAGAGGTTTCGTTTAATCACAAATAACTTTTATAAAAGTTGGGTCATATTTAATAATCGATTGGTCACATGGAGCACAATTCAGTTTAATAAGGATCGAAATAGTATTTACCATGGCAAAGGCACCACCGGCGCGATTTGTAAGCGTACCAGATGCTGCGGTCCAAAATTATCAGGCGATGCCACGTAATACCAATACTGTAAGGC
>DNTA01000281.1 GCA_003500135.1 Cytophagales bacterium
TAATTATTAGACTTTATATAAACTAAAATGCACAGGACTTTGGAGCAAAATCTACAGGGCATTTAGGTAAAAACCCCTGTACATTTTAGTGGTTTGTTACTATCATTTTTTGGTTGTTTATAAATACCTGATAAACAAGGGGTTGTGATTGGGTTGGCTCAGCAGTTACCTACTGTTCGAGGATGCCAGGTATTTATAAAGTGTATCATATGTGGAATAAGAAAATGAAATAATTTCAGGAAATATAACGATGTACTATGCCAATGAGAAAGATCATTTGACCATCTCAACCCCTTTAAAGCTTTGATTTACTCTTTTCTGAAGAGAGACTTACCGCGAT
The DNA here is from genome assembly GCA_003500135.1 of Cytophagales bacterium. GTDB lineage: Bacteria > Bacteroidota > Bacteroidia > Cytophagales > Cyclobacteriaceae > UBA10427. Next base: position 341 of record DNTA01000281.1, read on the forward strand.
TTGACTATATTGGAGCAAATATTTTTCAACTATGAAAACTTTTCAAATCATTCTTTTACTACTGCTATGCTCACTATCAATTCTAGGGCAAACAATCAATCCACCAGATCAGAAACTCACTCGGACAGAAATTGAAGATTTGACCGTAAGCGAACTGTGGGTACTGCGTAACGCTATCTTTGCCAGATATGGAAGGCCTTTTAAGACGTATGAATTGCATGCCCTTTTCATGAAGCAAAAGTGGTATAAGCCAAGTGATGCCTATAAGCCATCAGACCTTTCTGAAATGGATCTATACAATGTGAACTTATTATACAATAGAGAAAGTGAACTAAGGCAAAACGATTACAGGGAAGTGGGTCAGAACAAGGGAATAAAATTTGAAAATGTCTACAATACCTATCAATATCCCGAATTTAATGAGGAAGAAAAGGATATGTTAAGTACAAATGGCTTTATTGTATACCCTACCAATTGGGGGCAATTGTTTCACATCTATGAAAACAATGATTACCTGGGTATTCCAAGCTTTATATCGGTAGATGCCGTATTGCAACTCTATCACCTGTATTTCGATATGACGCTCAGAAATATCGAAACCGATTATTTATCGTCAAAACTGAAAATACTTCTCGACCAAACCATAAATGAACTTGTTAAGCTTCGCAATAATACTTCAAATCCAAACATAATAAGCGCCATTGATTTGAACCTGGTGTATTTGGGAGTCAGCCATTATTTTATTGAAGATGGAAAAGTTCAATTAAAAGGAGGCTTGAGTAACCTGGCCTCAAAGGAAATTGAGAATTGCAAAAATCAAAGCGGTTTTCAAGCTTCGGGTTTATTAAATAGAGAATTCGACTATAGTCTGTTTATTCCAAGGGGTCATTATACGAGAAGTGAGGAGTTAAAAAGGTTTTTTCTTTCCATGATGTGGCTTGGAAATGCCGGTTTAGACCTGACTAAGGAAAAAAATATTCTAAGCAGCGTCATTTTAACCCATGTTTTGTACGAAACTACCTGGAATGGTATTCCCTTAATTTCTATTTGGGAAGACATATATGAACCTACGGTTTTTTACGTAGGAATGTCAGACGATACAGGGCCTGTGGAATTAAAAGAAGCTATGGATAAGGTTTTCCAAAATATAACGGGTATCAGTCAATTTGATAATAGTTCAAAATTGTCATCCTTGCCGGGTAATTTACCTTCACAGCGGATTTCCGGCCACGGCACATGGGGGAAACAAAACCAGCAATTCAGATTGATGGGACAACGTTTTATTCCGGATTCATACATATTCGACAGGTTGACTGGTAGATCGAGAATTATGCCTAACAGCCTGGATATAATGGCTGGTTTTGGTAACAAAAAAGCTTATGAGTTGATGATGAATGAGTATAGTTCATCATGGGAGGCATTTCCGGATTATCCCGATGAGCTAGATAAGATAATAAAAGAGAATAAGGAAAAGTCAGAAGAGGAATGGACTCAAAATCTGTACTATTACTGGTTGTACAACCTCAAATCCTTATATGAAATTAAAAACCATAGTGAGTTACCCTTTTTTATGACCACAGATGCCTATGAATTAAAAACTTTAAGTACGGCTCTTGCCAGTTGGTCAGAATTGCGACATAATACTATTTTGTATGCCAAACAAAGTATGGTGGCTGAGTGTGGCGGTGGTGATGGCGATGAGTTGAAAGTATGGGTGCCCGAGCCTCCCAAGGGATATGTAGAACCCAATGTTGAATTTTACGACCGAATGCTGGCACTAATGAAATTCACCATGCAGGGTTTGAAAGAACGCAGAATGCTTGGTGGCAAGGTAAAATATATCGGCAATGAGTTTATTGACTTACTCGAATTCTTAAAAACGATATCGGTAAAAGAATTGAAAATTGAAAAATTGAATCTCGAAGAGTATGCTCAAATACAAAAACTAGGATCTTTATTGGATAACCTAACGCTGCGGGTATTATCTGATGACGCTTACGACTGGATGTCAGTTGAAGGCCCGGATAAGAATATGCCGGTCATAGCCGATGTGCATACTGGTAATAGCAGTGTTTTAGAAGTAGGCGTGGGTAATGCACATGCCATTTATGTCATCGTTGAAATTGAAGGAAAACTAAAGTTGACCCGTGGAGCAATTTTTTCTTTTTACGAATTTACAATGCCCAGTAATAATAGGCTTACCGATAAGAAATGGCAGGAAATGTTGGACAATGGTAAGGCGCCTGAACAACCCAATTGGATAAATTATAAATCCAGTCGGTTTAAAGAGCGGAGAATTTATCCATTGTACAAGCCCGATCTTTTTGAAGTTCCGGATTCATCTACAGAACCCGGTTGGAAATTAATATACTATGATACGGGTTGCTAGAAGACTCCTTTTACTTCCAATTGCATTCCTGTTAATAGCGGATATTTCGGCACAGGTTGACTTTTGTGCGGTTGGAGATGTCTTACTCGACAGAGGTGTAAGAAAAGTGATCGAACAAAACGACGTCAATTATCCCTTCGAAGATATTGATGAAATAATCAATAAAAATGATCTGGCCCTTTTTAATTTGGAGTGCCCTTTGAGCCATGCCGAAGACGGATTTCCAATTAACAAAAGATACTCTTTCCGGGCGGACCCGGAATATGCCAAAGGATTGAAATTTGCGGGATTCAATATTGCCACCATAGCCAATAACCACACCATTGATTATGGAAAATCGGGTTTTTTAAAAACGATGGAAGTATTAGAAGAACATTCAATATATTCTATTGGAGGAGGTGAAGATCAAAATCTGGCTTTTCAACCGCTTCTTGTTGAAAAAAAAGGGGAGGCATTTGCCTTTTTTGGTCATCTCGAATTTTTACTTGAAGGGACCACATTTAATAAAGATCAGCCTTATCCGGCCTTCGGACAGATTGACAGGCTATGTAGTGATATACAAAAACTTAATTCACACATCGACCATATCATTGTTACTTTCCACTGGGGTCAGGAAAATGTGGCAATACCTACCAAAAGGCAGATTTCTTATGCTCATAAAGTGATCGATGCCGGGGCAGACCTTGTAATCGGCCATCATCCACATATATTGCAAAGTATCGCGACATACAAGAACAAACTAATCCTGTATAGCCTCGGTAACTTTGTATTTGATAATTCGGATAAACTTCAGAAGCAAAGCGTAATCTTCCGTTGTCAGTTCGAAAATGGTAAATTGGTTAATCCTGAATTGGTTCCGGTTTATATCAATAACTGCCGTCCTGAATTGGCTTCCAGCCAAAACACCCGCGAGATATTTGAACATTTGAATAGGGTATCCCAACCATTCCAAACAACATTATCATTGAATGATAGCATAATAAAAATAAACTATAATGTTGAGTACCCTATCAGAGAGTTGAATGCCAGCGGTCGTAATTTTTATATCTTTAAAAAGAAAATAGTCACCTACAATGCTTTAAATGAAGCCACTGAATACTACCTGCCGGATGATAATTATATACTTAATGATGCCGATATATTTGTGCAGGAAGGCATAGCTTATCTGTATTCAATTGTAAAAAATACCATAAATGATAAATCCCGAATAGCGGTTTTCCCCTTTTTAATGGAAAGAAACGAATTCCTAAAGCCGTCTTTGGATGTCCACGATCATTATAATCCCTGGAAGATTAAGGTTTTTGATGTTGATAATGACAATAATCCGGAGGTTGTTGTTGGCGTAAACAAGTCGACCCGTTATTTTGAAAATGAAGAAAACAGAATATTTGTTTTTAATACCGAAAAGGATTATTTCTATGCCAAGTGGTTTGGTTCAAAAATCGGTAATCCAGTGATTGATTTCAAGGTCTCCCAAAAAAGCAATCAACTTGTCATCCTGGAACAACCGAAAGCGCAGAAGAAAAACATTGTAGTGTCGTATAAGTGGAATGGTTTTGGGTTTGATCATGATAAGATTCTCTATGAGATGGACGAGGGTAGTGACCTGAAGCTACAATTTCATTTATCTGATTTCACCTTTGAATCAGGGTTTTGATCCAAACTTATGGTTTAATCACATATACTTCTGAATAAGCTCATCTCATTTATACGTCATAACCTTTATTTGGATAAAGCGGCTTGAATAGTGTAAAAATTCTTTTAATCAGGGATATTATTTATATAAATTTTAACATTTTTTAACATTTACATATAAACTTTTGTTAGGCTTCGGCGTAATTATTATTAGAAGGCCCTTCCGAATGACAAATTTCCGAAATTGATCAGGCGCTTATCCTGACAACCCTTTAGAAACACAGATTTCACGTTCATTGAGCATATCAAGGTCACGATATGGCAGACGATAAGTTTCCGGTAGCTTGTTCATTCTTTCGTCGCGACAACTTAATTATGTTTCATATTAAAATTGAGAATTATGAAAGTTTCAAAAATCCCTTATGTAGTGGTTCCAAAGAAGAACCCGCAAAATCTAAGTGCACAACCCAAGTTTTACGCAAAGTTAATTGGCCGTTATAAAATCGGCATGAAAGAATTGCTCAACGATATGACTATGGGCTCGGCGATTAATCCAATTGAAGCGAAAGCGGTAATAGAACGTTTTTTGATCGAAGTAGGTATACATCTGCAGTATGGCAGAAAGGTAGATTTAGACGGTTTAGGAAGCTTCTATATTACAGTAAGCTCCGATGGGACCGAGGTTCCGGAAGATTTCACAGCCGGAAACATCCGTAAGAAATCGATAAGATTTAATGCGGGCGTAGCGCTAAAAGCCATGCTCGACAATGTGCAATTCGTAAAAACTGATAATGGTACAGGGACAGCTGAGTCGTAAACCATTCTGCACTTTATAAAAGCAGCTTTCTATGAAAATGGGAAGCTGCTTTTTTTCGGTCTAATAATATTGCCGAATAAGGATTTAGGAACGGTATGGAACAACTTTTTAATATGTGGTATCCTCTAGATCCTTTATGAGCAACTTCCCATCACCCAGGCATGGCACATGCAGATTTATATTCGATTCCTATTCGTCAATTACAGTGCAGTGTGACTTTTTGCTTCTCACCGTTATGCTTTTAGCAGGAGATAACCCGTTTTTCCTCTCAAAAGGGTCGCTATAAATCGAAATTTTATACACTGATTCCCCCCAACTGCCGCAGTTTAGCGGAGCTAAACTTGTGGCCACTACCCTTAAAGCTTTCTACTTGAACTATCGCAATTACCAGTTTACGCCACTGCAACAATGATCACCTGCGATATTTAAAAATTGATCCAAGCTCTTTTTAGTCTTGAGTTTTTGTTGTGAATCGAAAAAGGCGAAGACTGAAAACCAATCATTCATTGAAAGATCAAATTATCCTGCCGGTCCACAGACCCTGGATTTCATTGTTTCTTCGCAGTCGCAGACTACGAA
>DNTA01000125.1 GCA_003500135.1 Cytophagales bacterium
TCGAGCAAATAAACCATAATACAATGAATAAACAGAGCAATACAAGGAATTTGTAGAAACCGATCAATACTATTCAGGAAAGGACATGGACAGACTTTAAACTACAAACCTGAAACTTTAAACTACCTTACCCTGAACCCCGAACCCTGAACCCTGAACTAATTAGCTTCCAGCTTCGAGCTTCGAGCTAAAAACCATAATACAATAATAAACCTTCATAAATGGACAAAACCACCAAACCAAATTCTTCCACCTGGGACCTGGTCATAAAACCGCAGTCTTCGCTGTTTAATATACCCTGGGGTGACATCTGGCGGTACCGCGACCTTTTGCGCATGTTCATCCGTAGGGATATTGTAACGGTATACAAGCAAACCATACTCGGCCTGATATGGTACGTGGTGCAGCCCATCCTCACCTCCCTGATCCAGATGTTGATCTTCGGACGGATCGCCAATATCTCTACCGATGGCACGCCACAGTTTTTGTTCTACCTGGCCGGAAATACCTTGTGGTTATATTTTAGTGAGAGCTTTAATAACACAGCCAAAACTTTTAAGGATAATGAAAATATTTTCGGGAAGGTATATTTCCCACGGCTGATCATGCCGTTGTCCAAGGTGATCGGAGGACTGATCAAGTTTGCGATACAGTTTACGTTCTTCCTGATCGTATACTTTTATTTATACTACAAAGGTGCTACGATACAACCGCAAAAAGAGATCATATTACTTCCTTTGCTGCTGGTACTTATGGCCGGTTATGGTCTTGGCGCCGGGATCATCTTCAGCTCCCTTACCACCAAGTACCGCGACCTGACCTTTTTGTTGCAGTTTGGCGTTCAGTTGCTGATGTATGCCTCTTCCGTAATTGTGCCCTTTAGCGCCGTGCCGGAAAAGTATAAACCCTTAATAGCTGCCAATCCATTGGTACATATCATTGAGACCTTTAAATACATGTTCCTCGGCGCAGGATACTTCACCTGGGAAGGCCTGGCCTACGCCTTTGGCGTGATGGTAGTATTGCTCTTCACCGGGATCATTATTTTTAACCGGACCGAGAAGACCTTCATGGACACTGTATAGTCCACGAATTACACTAATTCCCACGAATTACTTTTTTTAATGTCTGAATTGATTTGTTATTTGCTCGAAGCTGGAAGCTCGAAGCTCGAAGGCAGTTGTACATTGAGGTTACCTTCAACCTTGTAAGCATTGAATACTAACCCCAATTTTAAATTCAAAGAATTAAATGTTTGGCAGAAAGCCATCGAATATGCAGTTGCTGTAGTAAAAACTACTGAAAAGCTTTCCACCAATCGCCAGCACTATAAATTGATAGAACAATTAGAGTCATGCTGTTCATCAATAGCTCAAAATATAGCAGAGGGTAAAGGAAGATATTCCAAAAAGGAATTCCAGCGTTTCCTTTTTATTGCAAGGGGCTCTCTTTACGAAAGCATAACGCTTCTGGAGTTATTTTATCGTATGGATTGGATTACTATCGATGAATTGAATGAACATGAAAAACAGGCTTACGAAATAGCAAACATGTTAAAAGGTCTGATTAATTCACTGAAATGAAATAAAAACTTCGAGCTTCGACCCTCTAGCTTCCAGCCTCGAGCTTCGAGCTTCGAGCTAATTATTATGTCAGAAACAGTTTTAAAAGTTGAAATCCTATCTAAAGTCTACCGCCTCGGTATTTTAGCTCATAGCTCCTGGCTCATAGTTCATAGATAGATGAATGCCAAAGAATTAAATTTTAAGGAGTTAACCATTTGGCAGAAAGCTATTGACTTCGCTGAAATGGTGATAACCGCAGTTGAAGATAATACTTCAGATAGAAAACATTATCGGCTATTAGAACAGGCTGAGTCTGCAGCAACATCTGTCTCATCTAACATAGCCGAAGGCAAAGGCAGATATTCTAAAAAAGAATTCATACAATTCCTTTACATTGCAAGAGGCTCACTTTATGAAACGATATCAATCATGACCATTTTTTATCAAAAAGGATGGATCAATAAGGAAGTATTGGATAATGTTGAGAGCGAAGGATTAGCGCTTGCCAAAATGATCAATGCATTAATAAAATCAATCAAAGAGAAGATATAGGTTCATTGGCCATGAGCCATGAGCCATAAACCATGAACCATGAACCACGAGCCATAAACCATGAGCCATGAGCCATGAACCATGAACCAAGAAACATGAGCAACAACACAGTACTTAAAGTAGAGAATTTGTCAAAGGTCTACCGCCTGGGTGAAGTAGGAACGGGAACCATTTCCCATGACCTGAATCGTTGGTGGGCAAAAATGCGAGGGAAGGAAGACCCCTTTTCCAAGGTGGGGCACGTCAACGACCGAACCCAAAAAGCACAGAAGGGCGAATATGTCAATGCCCTGGCCGATATCAATTTTGAGGTAAAGAAGGGCGAAGTGCTGGGCATCATTGGCAAGAACGGCGCCGGCAAGAGCACCCTTTTAAAGATCATCTCCCGCATTACCGCCCCCACCACAGGCCGTATCATGGCGAAGGGTAGGGTAGCCTCTTTATTGGAAGTGGGCACCGGCATGCACCCCGAAATGACGGGCAGGGAGAATGTCTACCTGAATGGTACGATCCTGGGCATGACCCGGAGGGAAATTGACCAGAAGTTCGACGAGATCGTGGACTTTGCCGGCTGCGCCAAATATGCCGACACACCGGTAAAGCGTTACAGCTCAGGGATGAAGGTACGTCTGGGATTTGCTGTTGCCGCCTTCCTGGAGCCGGAGATATTGATTGTGGATGAGGTATTGGCAGTGGGAGATGCTGAATTTCAAAAGAAGGCGATAGGTAAAATGCAGGACATCAGTTCCGGTGGAGGCAGGACCGTACTGTTTGTAAGTCATAATATGGCGAGTGTACAAAAACTTTGCGGAAGAGTTCTTCTTCTTGAAAATGGTAATCTAAAAATTAATGGTGACACTGACTCAACAGTTCGCCATTATTTGCAAAGAAACAAGGACTTGGTTTTTCGGGCTCCTCTATTCGATAGAAAAGATAGGAAAGGTAATGGTATAATAATGTTTCAAGACTTAGAAATCTTAGATGTTCATAGAAAACCTCTAACCAGTATTGTTTCGGGAATGGATGTAATTATTAGGGTGAAACTTGAGGCAAGAGCCAATCTTAATAACGTAATTATTCGTATCCAAATCGCAAATGAACTAGGTGAAAATGTATTCACTTGCAATAATTACCATAGTAGTAAGTATTTTAGTTTTAATAGCGGTGTTCATAACGTAAATTGTATTATACCTAAATTCCCATTAACGAGTGGTATATATTTCATCCATTTGCATTCATTTACTGAAAAAGGTTTAGCAGATGAAATTGAGTACACGTATAAGCTCTTAATCAACGATGGTGATTTTTTTGGTTCAGGTAAACTGCCAATGCAAAAAGATAAAATTCTCGTTAAACATACCTGGGAAATAAAGTAATATGCAATTTTCTAATCTTTATTATAAATATAAACTGAATTTAATGGCAGTTTTATTAACAAATAAAAATAGAATTTGGAACCTACTTCATTATCTTAAAAATTTCAGACATTATTTGAAGTTTAGAAATAAAATCATTCTTGTATATTCTCAAGGAAGAGTAGGTTCATTTAATACCTATTCAACAATCAGAAAGAACTTTCCGTACCTAAAGGTATGGCATGTACATTATTTGACAGAAGTTGGATTAGAGAAAATACGAGATTGGCATAATTTTAATTATCACAAGGAATTAAAAGATGAAATCTTAAAGGCAATCAAAAAAGCAAAAGAAGTTATTATTGTAAACATCACAAGAGAGCCTTATTCAAGAGAAGTTTCATTTATTTTTTCTGACTATGAAAGATTAATTCAAGAAAAATATATTACAAATATAAATGACACTATTCAATGGCAAAGTTACCTTGTTAATCAAGTTGATTTTAATAATTATTTAGATTGGTATGACTATGAATTTAAAGAGATTACTAAAATTAACATTTACGATTATTCTTTTGACCGGATCAATAAGTTTAATGTCATTTCTAATGGGAAATTTAATGCATACATTTTTAGACTCGAAGATTATGATGAAGTTGGGTTGAAAGTAATATCTAGTGCTTTATCAGTTAATGAAAATAAAATTCATCTTGTAAAGACATCCAATGAAGCAAAAACAAAACCTTATTACGATGCCTATCGAAATTTCAAAAAACTAAAGTTTAATAAGTCTGCGCTAAATTATTTATATGAATCTAAATTTTTTAATCACTTTTATGACAATAAAGAAAAGTCAAAATTGATGAACAAACATGGTATATAAATGAAAATTTTGTTTGTTATAACTTCCCTTGAGATTGGAGGAGCACAAACATTCCTCCTGAGATTATATGAGTATTTACAAAATCAAGGCAATGAGGTCTATTTATTAAATTTACATTTTTCTAAACATCAGTTGGGATCGGGAAACTTAAAAAATGCATTCCATTTTCACCCACCTGGACATTTAAATCTTAAAATTAAATCCTATATAATTAGAAAACCGATTTCCCAATTACGTTTTAAGGCACAGGTAAATTTTGCTAAGAAAATAATAAATCAAGTTAAACCTGATATCATTAATTCGCATTTATGGTTTGCAGATTATGTTGTTTTTGAGACGCTAAAAAAAACAAAAAAAATTCCGCATATAGTTTCAATGCATGGTTGCTATGAAAACTGGTTAAACAACGAAAATAAGGAGCTAAGCGACAGGTTTATACAAAGATCACGTGGAATCTTAAGCCAATGTGATGGAATAATTACGGCAGCAGAAAAGAACGATGCCATATTTAATGAAATAGGAATTCAACCAACACGTAAATGTATTTATTATGGGTATCCAAAGCAGGTTTTGTGTTTAGAGGAAACTGATAAAATTATTCGTTTTGGACTGGTCGCTCGCGGCATCAAGGAAAAGGGTTGGAAAGAAGCAATTCTTGCATTCGTTGAATTATCCAAATTATATGGAAACCTTGAGTTAATACTTGTGGGTGGTGGAAAATACTTAGAAGTATTAAAAAAACGATATGAAAAATACGATAATATTGTTTTTACAGGATCTGTACATGATCCGCGTAAATTTATAAGGTCAATCACGATTGGTTTATTACCTACATATTTCCCTTCAGAAAGTTTACCAAATACAATTATTGAATATTTGGCCTTTGGGAAACCTGTTATCAGCACAGATATTGGTGAAATCCCCAATATGATATCTTCTAAAAATGGAGATGCAGGTTTTGTCATTAGGTTGGAAAATAATCAAAAAGTAAATACTCAAATACTAAAAAATGTCATGCAAAACTATATTGAGAATCAATCTTTAATTGCAAAACATAGTAAAAGAGCTCATTTAGCTTTTCGTAAGTTTAAACTAGAAAATTGCAGCGAAAATTATTTAAAGTTTTTTAGTAGATTTACTTTTAATGAAAAAAATCCCGCTAGTTAGCTTCTTAATGCCTGTGTATAATTGTGAAAACTACATAGGAGCTTCAATACAATCAATTCTCAATCAAACATTTGAAAATTTTGAATTAATTATCATTAATGATGGTTCAATTGATAATACGGAAAGGATAATTAAAAACTTTAATGATGATAGGATAAAATACTTCTATCAACCAAATTCTGGAGTGGCCAAATCGTTAAATAAAGGCTTGGAACTGGCAAAAGGTGATTATATTAGACGGCATGATGCTGATGATATATCCGTACCAAATGCTTTAGAAAAACAAATCTCATTTATGCAAAGTCACCCAGAATTTCCTTTAATTGGCAATGCTATTTCCTTTATGACGGAAAATGGCAAAATAGCTCCAAAATTTAGAAATCCTACAAAACAGTTTTTTGGGAGTAATTATTTTATAGAAGTTAATAATAATAACTATTGGGAACAAAGGCCAATTATTCATGCAACGGTTTTGGCAAAAAAAATAGTATTTGAAGAAGCAGGAGGATACAGAATCAGTTTTCCTACTGCGGAAGATATAGACCTTTGGTTGAGGATACTTGAAAAGCATTCCGTTGCCATAATCAATGAAGTAAACTATTTTGTCAGACTGCATAGGACTTCTAATACTCAGGTGCACGGAATCCAAAATGAGTTCTATCGAAATTTAGCTTTTAAGTTCTTTCAAGAGAGAAAAATATGTGGAACAGATCCAATAATCCGTGGAGAAAAGATTCCAACTCCTCCATCAATAACGAACAAAAAGACTCCTAAAGCCCAACCAGGAAGAGTATTTAGATCAGATATATTAAATTACAAATACAAAATTTTTCTAAATGCCAAAGATTGGAAGCTTGTCTTGCAATCAATAAAAATATCCCTTAAAGATGGCTGGAAATTAAAAAGAACCTGGAATGCTATTCTTTTTCCTTTATTAGGGGATCGACTTGTAAATACAGGTGTTAAGATAAAATCAATTACCCGACGATAATATTATACCTTGATTTCCATTATTACACCTGCCTTTAATCGTGCTCATTTCTTATCTGAATTAAAGAATTCTATTCTCGATCAATCTAATCCTAATTGGGAATGGTTAATTATAGATGATAATAGTTCGGATGAGAGTATTGAGATAATAAACCGGTTTTGTAAAGAGGATAATCGAATTCGACTAATCCATAGAGATAGAAAACCTAAAGGAGCAAATACCTGCCGAAATATTGGCATAGAAAAAGCAAATGGTGATTATTTAGTATTTGTAGACTCAGATGATTTATTGTTATCTAATTGTGTAGAACAACGCTTATTGGCTTTCGAGCATAATTCTAAAGTAGATTATCATATTTTCCAGACACAAAAATTTAGTGAAGAAACATATAATCTGGATGTTTGGAGTAGGGAAAAAGAGAAAGATCATCTTACGCAATTCCTAAAACTTGACTCTGTTTGGCATACATCAGGTCCGGTTTGGAAAAGAGCTTCACTTAAAAAGCACAATCAGTATTTTGATGAAAATCTTAGCATCTGGCAGGATCTGGATTATCATATCCAAGCATTAGTGAAGGGTATGACCTACGAGGTTCATTTAGATTTACCTCCTGATGTATTGTATCGCGTACATAATAATGAAAGCATAAGCCAGCAGGGATATAGCTATAAGCATCGAAAATCTCAGGTTTATTTTTTAAAGAAGCTTGAAAAGATTTTACCTACGGAAAAAAAAAGTCACATCAGGTTGCTACACTCAAAGCTTTTAAATAGAATCATTAAACAAAGGTATTTTGATCTAGCCCTTAACTTGTTAGTATGGAAAATGACGCATCCATAAAGATTTCTATTGTGATTCCGGTTAAAAACGGGGCCAATACACTACCCAGTTGCCTTAAAAGCATAAAATTACAATCATTATATAGCCAAGCGGAGGTTATCATAATTGATTCGGAAAGTGTCGATAACAGTATTCAAGTCGCAGAGGCATTAATACCTGAAATAAGGATAATCTCAATTAAATCATCAGATTTCAATCATGGATTGACTCGTAATCTTGGGGTAAAGCATGCTAAAGGAGAATTTGTTGTTATGACCGTTCAGGATGCTTGGGCCGCGGATGACCAATGGCTTGAAAAGATGGTAAGACATTTTGAAGATACTGAAGTGGCAGGAGTTTGTGGTCAACAAATAGTACCTCATCATAAAGATAAAAACCAACATCAGTGGTTCAGGCCTGTTAATCCTCCAGGTGTCAGGGTTGTCCAATACAAGAATGTGAAAGATTTTGAAATGCTTAGTCCTGAGCAAAAGAAAAAGGAGTGCAGTTGGGATGACGTGAATGCCATTTATCGTAAAGAAGTTTTACTTAAAATACCTTTCCGTGAAATAGCCTTTGCCGAAGATGCCCTTTGGGCCAAAGAAGCCCTTGAGGCAGGATATAAGTTGGTTTATGATACTGCAGCCAGGGTTTATCACTACCATTTTCAAACGCCCGAGTATACCTATAAACGGACATTGACTCAGTTGTATTACTATTTCAAGATTTTCGGATGGAAAAGAGAAAATACAATTAAACCAACTGATTATTTGAAAGTGGTTTATAGGAATTTCCGATACAGGATGGATTTACAATGGGTTAGGCATAATTTTCAGTATTTGAAGGCTATGAATAAGGCCTTTATGGACTTTCATAGAGTACTAAATCAAGGAGAATTAGCCTTGGACAAATTTTATTTCAAAACCTGTCAAATTCCGCCTCAAGGAATTGCTCTCAAGACAAAAAATCAGGTTCTATCTGAATTTAAGAATGTAGAGTAACTTTATCATTAAAGACCAAAAAATGAATTTCAAGAAGGCGCATTTAACATTAACTTATATACGAAGAAGTTTTTGGAAACTGGACTACAGATATAGATTTCCGGAAAAGAAATTTATTATTTATGGATCTGGAAGAAGTGGAAGCACACTACTAACATCTATGCTTAATACTCATAGTGATATTTATTGTGATGCAGAGATATTGGCAAAAAAGTATGCACCAAATGTAATTTTTCCTAACCTTTATATTAGTTCCATCTCTAAAAAGGCATCTCACCGTAGAAAAAAAAATTATGGGTGTGGATTAATGAGCACTCATTTGAGAGAGCAAAAATTTTTAGATAAGAAGAGTTTTCTTGAAAATTTATCTCGAGATTGGAGAATTTTCATCTCAGAAGAGATAATATCCTCAAAGTGGTGCTTTCGCTATTGAGAGCAAAACAAGATCAAGAATGGGCTTCAAGAATTACAAACAATAAAAAGATCAAATTTGAAACGTCAAGAGTTATAGATCTACTTTATCACCATTTAGAATTATATAATTTAGAAAATGAGATTATTGGAAAGATACCTCATTTAAAGATTAATTATGAAAATGATATAGGAAAGGGGTGCTGGGATGGCCTATCAGAGCGAATTAGTTCTTTTATAGGAATTGAGAATAAATTTAAATTTGAAGAAGTTCAAACAATAAAAAAAACGACAGGGAAACTTATTGATTTGGTAGAAAATTATGATAAGCTTATTTTACAACTTGAATTAAATGGATTTAGTAAATTTTACTTCTAATGTTAATAATCCTTTAGTCTCAATACTGATGACTGCATACAATAGGGAAAAATATATAGCCCAGGCAATAGAAAGTGTCCTAAATTCTACCTATAAAGATTTCGAGCTAATTGTTGTAGACGATCAGTCAAAAGATAATACAGTGGAAATCGCTAGGTATTATGAACAGCAAGATGACCGTATCAAGGTATATGTAAATGAGAAAAACCTGGGCGATTATCCGAATCGTAACCGGGCGGCATCTTATGCAACAGGTAAGTACATAAAATATGTAGATGCCGATGACCTGGTTTATCCTTATGGTTTGGAACAGTTAGTTTATTACATGGAGCAATTTCCCGAAGCAGGGTATGGACTCTGTTCTTTAAATCAAGATAAAACTAAAATATATCCTTTTCAGCTTTCACCAAAAGAGGCCTATCATAGACATTATTTTGAAGAATCGATATTTCACAAAGCTCCACTTTCAGCTATTATAAATAGAGATGCTTTTTGGCAAGTTGGTGGTTTTTCAGGAAAGCAGCATTTAGGAGACTATGAAATGTGGCATTTATTATCTAAAAATTTCCCCGTAGTACTAATGCCTCATGGAATTGTATGGTATCGGGTACATAACGATCAACAAATGAATGATAATCTTTCTGATCCCTTTGTTCCATTCAAATATCTTCTATTTCAAAAGAGGTTTTTCTCTACTTCCGATACTCCACTAATGCAGAATGAAAAGGAACAGATATTGCGAAGGGTTAACTTAAGAATTTCAAAATCCATTATTTCCGCATATCGGAGACATGGAAAAAGGAAAGGCGACCAGCTTCTTAAATTTTCAGGTTTTTCATTTTTACAGGTTTTAAAATTTGGTGTGAGAAAAGGGTGGTAGTTTTTAGGGGGTTCTTACCTGATTAGTTTGCCATTTAGACCGTAAACTATATCTTTAGACAGGTGATACGATTTCTTTAATATTTAAAAATAAGTTTTTGAAAATTCTTTTCATTCTTCTGTCTGACATATCGAGGAAAACCTTTCGATTTTTATACTGGCTTTTGCGTCTTTCTGCAATAAAAAAAGATTCAGGATTTAAATGTAGTTTTCCAATTGTTGTAGAAGGCAAGGGCATTATAAGCGTAGGCAAAAATGCAAATTGGAAAGCGGGTGTAAATATTGGCTGTGGCCGACAGGCAACCTTGACTTTTGGTGATGATTCTACCCTCGAACAAGGTTTGTTCATCAGGGTAGGCGCTCAGGCCAGGGTGGTATTCGGCAATAATGTACGACTTGAAGGCCCCTCAAAGATTTATGCCAGTAACAATTGGAGCATAAGGGATCGTGTCACCATAGCTTCTGGTTGCGACTTATTTGCCCGTGAACCTGGTCAGGATGGTGAATTCAAGGTGGGGAGTGGCAGTCATATTGGCAACAATACTATCATTGATCTGAGTGATTCAATAACCATTGGGGATGATGTCGCCATCGGACCTCATTGTGTGATTTACACGCATGATCATCAGTATAAAGAGAATAAGGAGATACCCTGGAAAAGCAGTGCAATTAGAAAACCGGTCGTGATAGAGGATGGTGCATGGGTCGGTTCTGGTGTAACCATATTATCAGGTGTCAGGATTGGAAAGGGAGCAGTGGTGGCAGCAGGCGCTATGGTGACAAAAGATGTGGCCGATTATAAGGTGGTCATTGGCGTTCCTGCCAAAACAAAAGATTAAATGGATATAAAGTTTTTAAATAAAGTAGTTAGATATATAAACCGTTCATTATCGGCAATACAGGGAAAAAGACATTATCAGCGATTTTTCAAGGCGTTGTATTATATTTCACTAGATGGCATGCATTATGGCAAAGTACACGCTCATGAAACTGATGGGGAATTGTTTTTAATAAAAAGTTTAAAACAGGAAATAGAAAGAAATAACAACCAATTGATACTATTTGATGTAGGGGCCAATGAAGGAGCCTATACAAAAATGCTCTTGAACGTATTTGAAGGACATAACATAAATATTCATCTTTTTGAGCCCTCCTCAGATACATTTAAGCGTTTGAATCAAAATCTAGAAGATTTTGAGTTAATTTTAAATAACTTCGGACT
>DNTA01000124.1 GCA_003500135.1 Cytophagales bacterium
AATCTGAGGATGGTCTAAATAGTATTGACCGATTTCTGCGAACCCTGGGTATTGCTTCGTATTCTTTGATTTATGGCTTATTAGCTCGAAGCTCGAGGCTCGAAGCTCAAAGGAAATTGAGTTCAGGGTAAGGTAGTTTAAAGTTTCATGTTTAAAGTTTCAAGTTTCAGGTTTAAAGTTTTAAAGATGTACTTTGTACTGTACTTCCCTAAACAGCGTTGACCGGATTTTCTCAACGCTTGCGCTTCTCTGTTTTCTCTATGTTCAAAGGTTGACGTCGCGACGTATTATTTTTATGAGTTCTGTGATAAACTTTATAAGGAATAAACTACCCCCGGTTGATCAGTTCGAATACTTTTTTGAAATATTTGGAATATACCTTAATCCTGTTGGTAGGCATCCCGTTTTCGCGGCACCCCCGTATGATCTCCTCGTTGAGGATCACATTGCTTTTCCAGTTTTTGGTGCTGGCGCCCCCTATCCGCATTTTGACCACCACTTCCGGCATATAATGATAGGGCAAACGGTGGACCTGCAAAAAGCGAATCAGCAATTCATAATCTGCCGCTATCTGGTAGTCCGTTTTGTAGTCACCATATTTTTCGAAACACTTCTTTTTTATAAAACAGGAAGGATGCGCCGGCATGTATCCCCAGGCAAACTTTCCCGGATGCCACTTTTTGGCGGAATAATTGCGAACCACGCGATTAAGGTTAGTGGGTTTGACAAACACAATATCTCCTATAACAACCTGTGTGTTTTCGTTTTTATAGATATTGGCCACACGACTGATAACTTCTTTGTGCGCATAGAAATCGTCTGAGTTCAGGATCCCGATGGCTTCACCGGTAGCCATACGGATGCCTTTATTCATGGCATCATAAATACCCTTATCGGGTTCACTGATATATTTTACAGGTCTGTTTGTGTTGGCAGCATACTTATTAATGACCTTTACAGTGTTGTCTTTCGAGTCACCGTCCACTACAATATGTTCGATATCCGGATAATCCTGTTCCTGTACCGACTGCAGGGCATGTTCGATATACTGCTCAGAATTGTACGTAACGGTGATTATGGATATTTTCATGGTAAGCGTTCAGGTGTTAACCAAAATATGTTTTTTTAACCGCAGATGGAACATAGGTGAGGCAAAAACCGCAGAGCGTGTTTTTTACCACAGCGGGCGCAGAGCAAGACACAGAGGTTGCGGTATGTGTATATTGGCGTTCAATTATTATTTTGGTCCTTTCTTGAGTTTATAACTCTTTTTATACCTTCTTTTAATACGGGAACATTGAAATTTATAAGCAATCCTATCTAGGTTTAAGACAGTTTCATAAAAGTAAGTATTTGAGCCAAATGCACTTCATGCAGCATATCTAAGGATTTTATTTCAATTACCAATTTATGTTCAACCCGAATTTTGCAATAGNNCAAATTCAGCTCTATTGCTGAATTTGGGTTCAGCCATCAGATCAATTCTAAAGCCGCATTCCATTCGAACTTCTTCATCTATAACTGGCATGGGCTTCTCTTTCTCAACGTAAACTGCCGTATTTGTTGACTCAAAATACAGACATTCCTGATATACAGATTCAAATAAGCCGTGACCTAATGCTTAATGAACTTTTATTGTTGAACCAATTACTTAAGCTGTTAGATCATTAACCCGAATTATTCATGATGTTGCTATGAATAATGACGATAAATTATTGAAAATAATTGATATTCAATAATTTATGTCAGGGTTAATACTCATATCCGGAAAGTTTTTATCGTATAAACTAAGTATCACCTCGGCGGCATCTTCGATTATGCCAATATTTTGGTATGATAATTATTTCAACTCCCTCTCCTTCACCTTTTGGGCAGGGTTGCCCTGATAAATGGTAAATGCTTCCAAATCGCCCGTGGCTACTGAGCCGACGTTGAGCAGGCTATGGCTTTTGCAGGTTACTCCCGGACAGACCAGTGATTTAGCGCCGATCCACACCCCATCTTCCAGCACGATCTCCCCTACCATCAAATCAAAAGTCTTTTTCTTATAATTGTGATTTCCGGTAAGCAACAGGGCTCCTTGTGACAGGCAACAATGACTTCCTATTTTAACTGAGGTCAGGTTATCGATCCAAACACCCTCACCGATCCAGACATAATCACCGACATCCAACAGCCAGGGGTATTTAATATTCACCGATGGCTTAATGTTGACGCCTTTCCCGACTCCGGCGCCATAAAGTCGTAATAGAAACACTTTTAACCCCGAAATAGGGAAAAGTCCGTGGGTAAAAAACAGGTGACTGGTAAAGTACCAAAGCAATCTCCTGATCACTCCCGCTCGGGGGCTGTACCAGGAGTTGTCATATTGGGAAAGGTCGGTTTGGGGCATAGTTGGCAAATTGGTGATTTTTTTAACGGTTCAGATGTTCAATGGTTTATGGTTCATGGTTCCTGGTTCATGGTTCATGGTTCATGGTTTATGGCTCATGGTTTATGGTTTATGGTTTATGGTTCATGGATCAGAGACGCCTGCAAGTGACACTGATAGAGTTTAGAATGAGTGGCTCTGGCCGGGTATATTGCAGGCCCTTGAAAACATTTATCTGTCCTGGAACAAATCGAGATACTTATTCTTTAAATGGGATTCTGACATATAGTTTTCTGCTATTTTGCGGGCGCCTTTTCGCCATTCCCTATACTCATTTTCCTGCATTTCAATGGCCTGTCGGATGGCCTTCAGCAGCTCTTCTCCTTTTAAAGACACATCCCAACCGGCTTTTTTCGTGGCCAGGTTTCTCCACGGGGTTTGATCACTAATTATGACCGGTACCCCCTGATTGAAAGCTTCAAATATGGAATGACCGAAATTTTCACTTCTGCTGGGCTGAATATAAAAATGAAAATCCCGTATTACTTTTTCAGTATCCGGTGGGGGTATGGCTCCATGATGCGTAAATTGAATATGAACCGGAAGCTTGTTAATCAATTTTTGGCACTGCTCCCAGTACTCCCGGTCCTTTATTGGTCCATATATATGATACTTCACCGGAACCTTGATCTCATTCATTGCGTCGAGTACCAAATGGATATTTTTCATGGGGCTGATCAAAGCCACTGTTCCGAATTTAATTACCTCTTTCTTTTCGGTATTCCTGTTTAATAAAGGAGAAAAATGCGGAACATTACCAATCAGTTTTGTCCTCCTTTTAAGTACAGGCCACCAGTCGACCAGATCATCAAATTCCTGTTGAGTAGTCACCTGCCACTGTACAGAACCCGGAATGAGCAGTTTCCGAAGTGCGAATAAGTAGAACCACTTTTTAATAGGTTTGATGGATCGGGAGGTTTTTTGTAACATGCCCCTTGGCGCGATCGCTACCTTTTTTTTCCATTTTTTCGCCAGACGCAAGGGAAGAATTGTGGTAAACGGCGAGTAAATCCCATTAACATAAATTAAGTTGATGGGGATGTCCTCAATCAAACTTTGTACGAATGTCAGGTTACGCGATGCTGGCCGCAAATACGCTACCTTACTCGATTTACCATAGGAAAGCCAAACATCGCTTTCCACCTCCAAGACTGTACCGTCATGATCTGTATTTCCCGCGATGATATAGAAATCAATTTCATCTTCCATATAGCGCACCAGGTTCACAATGGACCGGATGGGACCGCCTGCCTTATACGCCGGATCAAAGTAATCGTAGAATACTAATATTTTAGGTTTGTGTTGGTTCAAGGGTGAAATAGTTCAGGGGTTTAGGGGTTTAGGGGTTCAGTAGTTCAGCAGTTCAATTGTTTACCTCCCTTCGTAGACTTCGGGAGGCAGAGCGTATTTTAAAGTTTAAGGTTTAATTCTGTACTTCCCTAAAAAGCGTTGACCGTATGTATTCAGTTTTAAACTGCTACTAAAATCTATTTCCTGCGATCTCTTCGTAAATATTCTGATACTGGGCTGCAATAAGCTGCGGGTCGAATCGTTTAATATTTTCCCTACCCGCACGGATCAATTGTTTTCGGTAATCTTCACGTGACATCACCTTGGTTACGCCATAGCGAATGTCGCTTTCCTCATATGGATTGACCAGACAGGCGCTGTCACCGGCAACCTCTTTCATAGCGCCTAAATTTGACGTCACCACCGGAATACCAAGCGCCTGTGCCTCAATAATCGGCATCCCAAAGCCTTCATACGTTGAGGCAAAACAAAGTACGTCACTGGTAATATACCATTTCATTACGTCCTCATAACTCAATTGAAAACGGTTTTCATATGGCAAATTAAGTTGTTCCAGCAGATATTTTAGCTGACCGTCAAGCCGGCCCAAAATGTTGAGGTGGACATTGAGGTCCTGCAAAGCCGGTAAAATGCGTTGTAAATTCTTGTTTTCTTTAGTACCCACCAACATGATCCTTGTAGGATACTGCACCGGAGCATGGTCGGTAGTGTTTTTAGCAAAGTTGAGCAAAGCTTTCCGGTAGGGATTATGCACAACCCTGATCTTACCGGCATATTGAGGAATTGCTGCCTTGACCTCGTCGGCAGATGCCTGGGAAATTACCGTTATGGTATGAACCCTTTTCGCCGGTTGTACCAAAAACAACTGCTTTTTCAACCAAACCGACAGTGCGTTTCCTTTCAATAAAGATCCGATATCATGAATGGTAAGTACCGTATTTGGCCCTGTACCCATTGCCAGGTAATTACTATCTCCGGTAATATGATTGACCCTACTCCGGTTACGTCTGGCCCAAAAGATATTGATCAAAAGGTTCCAGGGGGTTATGGTTCGCCTGGGAGCACGACATATTTCGTATTCTACACCGTTTAGTGCCGACAATACCGTTTCGAATAGCTCTTCTATACTGTGAAAGCCGGGTAGTCGTTTACGAAAGAAATATTTTACATGAAGCACGGAATGGTAGTTTAAAGTTTAATCGTTAACCAACTAAAGATCACCAGGAAGTTTACGATATAAGTTTTTAAGTGATGCAAAAATAACATGAAGTGTTCCCCTACCGGGTCTGTATGTCGCTACAGGTAATGTCAATTCAGTAATTCGTTGAGGGGTACATTGGTTCAAGGGTTCAAAAGTTCACTAGCCGAAGGCTGATAGCAATTAGGTCAAAGAAATTAATTGGCTTATGGTTCATGGTTCATGGCTCATGGCTCATGGTTCGTGGATCATGGCTCATGGTTTATGGTTCATGGTTTAGACACCTCCGTGTGACCCTGAAAGAGTTTAGAATGAGTGGCTCTGGCCAGGTATATTGCAGGTTTATTAAAACATTAATCTGTCCTGGAACAAATCGAGATACTTATTCTTTTACGCCGATGCAGGTGTTGTCACCTGCAACTCTTCAATGGATTATGAATGCAAAAGTCCAAGGGGTTAGCAAAAATGTTTAACTCCCTTCGGAAGTCAAGAGGTGTAAAGAATTAGCTCGAAGCTGGAAGAATTTGGTTCATGGTTCATAGCTTATGGTTCATAGCTCATGGCTCATAGTATCCGCAGGTTGAACTATTTCTGTGACCCCTTTGCTCTTCATTTTAATCTCTGCGGTTTTGTTTCATAAACCTGTTTAAAATATGATTACAGGGTGCTTAACAAAACTTAAGTACTTCGCTGACAAAATGTATAGACTTTACAACTGAAAAGTAGGTACATTTTGATCATAAAGTCAGTACTTCACTTTGAAAATGTACTGACATTTTATTTCAGATTTCGCCTCACCATGTAAACCTCAGGAGGCGGGGAGTTTAAAGGTTGTTCATGTTTAAATACAATTGAGCGGTTTCTACTATGTGTGCTTCTATGTTTGTTCTATGGTTTATGGATGATTAGCTCGAGACTCGAAGCTCGAAGCTCGAAGTTCTCAAATCCTAAATACAGTTGACCAGTTTCTACTCTGTGTACTTCTCGGTTTGTCCTATGGTTCATTTATGCGAAATAACCTGTAATTATAAAAGATTCCAATAGTGTTTTACTCATTACCACTGTTTTCTTTCATTTGGCAAATGTTACAAAAAAGCAAACTTTAAATAAGTAAATACCTATATAAAAATATTTTTTAACATTTTTTAACATTTAAACCTAATTTTTATTGGTTTTTGTCGCAACTTTACTTTTACCCTGTGCGTACATATTACTGTAACCGTTCTTAAAAAACATTTCCGGAGATTTAGTATTGAGAGCCGTTCGTTTTCAGGAATTCCTTATTGTAAAAATGATGTCATCATGTGTGTTTCGGACTTGTACCCACCACGGTGACGCGTACAGGAAATGTCTGCAAAGGCAGATTACGTATTAGTTAAAATTTATTATCAATCTTTTAAAATTAATTGAAATGTTAAAATTTAAAATTGTTGCACGTCCCAATCCAAGGGATCGGACGTTGCCGGAGAAGTACTACCTCTCCGTAATCAGTCAGCAAAACGTCGATCTGGACTATATCGCCCGTGATATCTCGGAAAAGTCCAGTTTAAGTGAAGGCGACGTGATGTCGGTAGTAACCAGTTTAATCAAATTGATCCCGCGTGAATTGTCCTATGGAAGGACGGTCTCGCTGGGTGATATGGGAACTTTCCGGTTGACGGTAAGTAGTGAAGGTGCGGAAACGCGGGAAGAAGTCGGGACGGACCTCATCCGCAAGGTAAACTTCCGCTTTCGTCCAACAAGCAAGGTCAAGCAATTGTTGGGTGACTTAAAGTATCAACGTGCGGAATTTATCTAGTTCACCGAAATAACCACCTCCGGCTTTGGGGGTGGTATTTTGTTTATGTTTTTTTCTCTAAAAAAAGGATCAATAGCTCTAATAAAAAATCTTTTTAAAACATATATCACTATCACATAAATTATTATGTTACCAATTACTTTAATCAAATTGAAACTGTAAAAATTTGCCAATAAGTAGAAAGGTGAGGCAAACACGATTCCCCAAATGGTATTAAAAGACTTTAACAAGAAATACTTAAAACAACTCGCCAAAACTATGCCAAGCAAAAATATTGGTAAGTGCATAAGGACTGGTCCAAAATCAATATAGCTATCTGTCATAAAACCAATACTATGAGAGGCACCTCCCTCTGAATCGGCTAACAAAAGACCGGTGTATTTTGAAGTATGCTCAGAATCGTCAATGACTTCTTTATTTGGAAAAAAAAGTCTGGGCTTTAAATAAAAAGTCAAGGCATTGGACCAAATCTTTCCTTCTTCATATGTTATCTGCTCAGGTACAACATTTAGTGTCAAAGCGAAGAATTCAATAAAACTAAGTCTATCAATGAAATAATTAATAGCCAAATCATATGATTCCGTATCTAAATTAGAAACTAAATTAATGAATTCGTTAAGTGCATCGGTTTTACTGACCACAACAATTTGTTGATCTGTATTACCAGAGAGATAATTTCTATAATCTCCCTTAATCGCAGTCCAGATTATTCCGAAATTTAAAAAAACGATAATTAAGGGAGTAAGAAGAACTAATTTTCTCAAATTGAAATTAAACACGTAGCTGACGTATCCAATAAAGGCAAATATTACGTAATACTTAAATTCACTAAAGTATCCCGTCAAACTAATAACGATCTCAATTGCTGTTACCAAAATAAAAATTTTAAACCCTTTAGATGTTTTGAGAGAAACAACAAAAAATAGCAGATAGAAACCCCATTTCAATTTTGAAATTGCAACAATAATAGTATTTATACCTGGAACGCTTAATCTAAAGTTAAATAGCACTGAAATAGCTAAAGAAATAATTATATAACCCAACATGATTTTGTAGGGGCTATATTGATTTATCTCATTATTGAATCGCTCAAGAAAATTTATACTGTCAATTCTTTTAAGAATTAAATAAATACCTAGGGTGAGAAATATCAATCCTGCGGAAGACAAATAAAATGCTGGTTCATAATTTTCCTGGCCACCATATAAACTAAATACTTCCTGAAAAGCTATGCCTTTTAAATTAGCATACCATATTTTTGCATTTATTTGTAACCATTGAAACAGAATCCCTCCTAAAATAACATTGGGTATACCTGGGTGATATAAAAGCCGAACAGTAATATTTAAGGTTGCAATAGAAATAAGTGACGCCAAAAAATTTCCCGCAAAAGGAGAAATCAATAGCAACACTAAGCTGAATTGATTTAGAACCTTAATTAAATTAGATTTAATCATTTTTCAATCGGAAACTTCGTTTTCAAACGTTCTAGTTCCAGATAAATATCTTTTACTACATCATCAAGACGGCTTATCTTATTTAAGTTTATGTGAATTAAATCCTGTTCGAAAACACTATTGATACTCACATATTTTAAATCAATATGAAATTGCTCATTTATTCTATCAATAATTTCTTTATCATGATTTAATAATTGATCTAAAGAAATTAAAATACAATCTTTGGGATAAGTCCGTTTGAATGAAATAATTTTTTTATTATACTGTAACCATGCTTCTCTGTACTTTCTTCTTTCCCAAACTATATATAACGGAAATACAGCAAGGTGAAGTACCCTTCTTATTAAACTATATTTATTTGTTTTAAAAAAGGAATGTTTTGTTCTTCGCTCAAGCGAATTCACAACTTCATGGAATGGTCGGTATATCGCAAAAACTTTTAATGCTGGTATTAATTTTTTCCATTCCAACAAATACAGAGTTCCCCTTGGTTCTTTCCACCCCCATAAATCCATTAAATTCCTGTGATTAATTAAATTTTGTATTCCTTTTTTTGATATATCTTCGAAAGTAAAATTTTCTCTATTATTCAACCTTAAACCATCCGTTTTTAATCCCTTAAATTTTAGATCTTGTTGATGAATTTTCAATACTTCTAAATCTTCAAAATGACCTTTAGGGTTGTCAAATTGCCCTTTCATTAAATCATCCCCAAGATATAGCCCACACTCATATAACCACATTGCTGCTAATGATGTGCCTGAACGATGCATACCTGCAATACTTAAAACATTTGACATTTTCTAATTACAGTTTATCAAAGTATAACTTTTGAAGAAACTTCTTTCTTAAACCAATTTTTCCAATAATAAATAACAGCGAATAACGTAATGCAGTGATGTATATATTACACTGGCTTTTTAACTCTATACCATAGAAATAAGCTAATTCTTTTTCCCCAGATCGAATTAATTTAAGATATAAACCGAAATATTGTGTATAAACTCTCCATTTGAGCCCTCGCTTGACGTATTTTAGCTTGTCCTTACCAACGCGCTTTAAAAATTCATCATATATTGCTTTATTTTCCTTCAATCTATAAATCCACATAGACTTTTTTTTACTTAATTGCTTTTCATGATTTCTCAATTTGATAAGATGTCTTTGAATAATGCCTACAGGCCATTTTGATGACAAACGACACCACATATCAAAATCACCCGAGTATTTGAGCTGTTCATTAAAATAACCGAGCTTTTCGAAATCTGATTTTCTCAATGAGACATTAGCAATATTGCCTGCAATACTTCCTGCAACAAGAGAAGATATAGCATGTCCTTCTACAGATATCAATTCATTTTTATTTAATTTGTTCTCACCCGTAATTTCACCTCTTTCATTGATTATATAATATTTACAAAATGCAAACGCTAGATTTGGGTGTTTTTTGTGAAACTCAAGCGTTTCTTTCAGACAAGTAGGTAACATGATATCATCTTGAGACCAAAGATGAATGATTTCAGAATTACAGTTTTTAATAATATTATTCAGATTACCAAATAAACCAAAGTTCTTTGAATTTCTAAATAGGCGAATTCTTGAATCTTTAAGTCCACTCAAATATTCAAATGAGCCATCCTGAGAGCAGTCATCTCCTATTACTAATTCAAAATCTACATCACGCTGTTGTAATACGGATTCTACTGATTCCTTTAATAATGGTAAACCGTTATAAACTGGTAGAGCGACGGCAATGCTTATCTTGTTGTTATCCAAAATTGGAATCTATTAACTTTTCTAATATTGTACTTTTATTTTTGAAACTCAAATTTTCCAGAAAGGAGCTATTGTAGTTGTTGATTATATCTATTCTCTCACTGTTTATTATAGCATTTTGCAAGCTTGTGGATTGATTGGTTTCAAACATGTAACTTGACTTATTGGAATTAATTAAATCAATTCCGCAGCCCACCTTATCGCTCACGATGGCTGGCACTCCGCAAGCCAGCGCTTCATTAACCGCTAACCCCCAGGTTTCTCCGGGACCTTTTGAGGGCAATACGAATACATTGCCTAGCCGATACACGATCGGCATTTTAGCCTGATTTTGAAACGGTAGAAATTGAATGTAAGGATCACTTTTTGCCCTTTCCTTCAGCTTATTTTCCAGGAGTCCGTTTCCCACAAACAGCAAATGAACGGCTTTAACCGTAGTACCCCCCTCTTCTGTACGTTTTTCAAAATTTATTTTTTGTACAGCATCCAATAGCAAAACAGGATCTTTTTTGTCCTCCAGTTTACCGGCAAATAAGACAACAAAATCATCTTTTTTATATCCCAGTTCTTTTCTCCACTTTAAAGCTTGTTCTTTATACCTTTTATCCGGCCCATCTTTAAAACGTTCGTTATCTATGGCATGTGGAAAAAAAATTAATTGATCCTCCTTTACACCATGTGCCTTAAAATAGGCCTTATTATTCGTGCCAACATAAAGTGCTTTATCGATATATCGATAGACCAGGGTTAAGAGTATACGCCTTGCCCATTTGCGCCAACCCGGTTTTTCATCCAGCAAGGTCGAGTCGCCGGTAAACCAAACCGCTACCTTACCTTTAAAATATCGCATGGCCCTAAAATGACTTTTT
Source organism: Cytophagales bacterium (assembly GCA_003500135.1). GTDB lineage: Bacteria > Bacteroidota > Bacteroidia > Cytophagales > Cyclobacteriaceae > UBA10427. The sequence goes on from DNTA01000124.1 coordinate 10,844, forward strand.
AAATTCCAGCCATAAACCAGAATAGCATCCGGTTTGAGTTCCTTTATGCGATCATTTAAACCGGGACAATCTATCCCACTCCACCTTTTTGAACCCGGGTTTTTAGAGACATTTTCTACGGCTTCCCACTCGTATCCCTCCAACAGCGGAATATCCCATTGTATCTTTTTACCGAAATCAGGATCATCAAAACCTTCCAACGCTTGCGGCCAGGTATAAAACACTTTGGGATACACCTTACCCCGCTCAGTCAACAATTTAAAAAATGGGGCATTGTACTGGATCGGGTGGGTAGTTATGATGGCGAGTTTTTTCAATTTATAAGTGAAAAGTGACTAGTG
>DNTA01000202.1 GCA_003500135.1 Cytophagales bacterium
CCAGCAAGATTAGCAGATTTCTACGATATTTGGTAGATGCAGTTTACCAGTGGGTTACAAATGATCAACGGTGACAGAGCAAATCAGGAAAACCAAAAAAAGCTTTGTAAAGTACAAACAGGAAATCAACTGATAACTGTAAATCAAATTCAGGAAATCTAATAAAAACTGTCAATTGGTTTTAGGATAAGACACATGCACACTTAGAGGCGGGTTTTAACCAGTTTATTCTCAGTACACCGGATCGTTTTTTGTTGTTTGCAGTCCTTTTTCCTGCAGATACTGATAAATGCCTTTTGATTTTTCACCTCCCATTTTGGCATGGTGCAACAAGGTGAAACCGGGGGGCCCGCTGGCATTGATCAATGAAGGATATCCATCCAAAACAGGTATCACAAGCTCTTCTATTGTAAGAGGTGATATCGTTAACTAAACTTGTGCTATTTGATTTTTATGTTAATCTGTTGCTGAATTTCAGGGGTGATTCTGTAGTGATGTTTTTCGTAGTATTCTGAGGGCAACATACCGTATTGTTCTTTAAAACAATTTCTAAAATATTTCAGGTCCGTAAACCCATAGGCAAAGGCTGCTTCAGATATTGATAAGTTTTGTTCAACTATGGCTTTGGCTACGTTTTTTAGTTTAATATTTCTAATAAAGTGATTTATAGATAGGCCGGATATGGCTTTTATCTTTCTGTATAAGGAAGTTCTGCTATATCCAAGTTCTTTGCACAGGGTAGGTACTGATACTTCCCCATTATCCAGAATTTTTATTACAGCGTTTTCCAGTGTATTGATAAATTCCAGTTCTTTTTTTGGAATGCCTTTATTCTTAGCATTAATTCCGGTATTATTTGAGGCCAGTTTAGACTTAAGATCACTTCTGGTTTTGATCAGATTATCCACTCTTGATAGTAGCAGTGCGGAATCAAACGGTTTTTCAAGATAATCATCTGCTCCTATGCTGTAGCCCTCCATTTTATCTTCATTAGAGTTTTTTGCTGAAAGTAAGATAACCGGAATATGACTGGTTAACGGGTTGGTTTTAATCTGTTGACAGAATTTGAAGCCGTTCATTTTTGGCATCATGATATCAGAAATTATTATATCAGGGATATGGTCATTTGCCGCTTTATATCCTTGTTCGCCATCAGCAGCTTTAACAATTTTAAATTTCTTATGTAGAATTCTCTCGAGATAGTTTACTATATCATCATTGTCATCAATGATCAACGCTATTTTAGCATTATTCTCATTAATTTCCTCCTCTGAAAATTCACCTGCGAGAAAGTCGTCATCTATATTTAAAATCATTTTCTTGCTCTCGTCATTTAATCTCACATCGCTTCTTCCCCTGTATTTTGACTGATCAATTGAAAGAGTCACTTTGAAGATACTTCCCTTATTCTCTTTACTTTTTAAATAAATAGATCCCTTATGCAGGTCAATGAATTTTTTACACAAAGCCAGACCTATTCCGGTTCCACCTATGCCAATGGAGTTTTTCGATTGATAAAAAGGATCAAATATTAATTTTTGAGATTCTTCATCGATACCTACTCCACTATCGCGAATTACAATTTTTAGTTGTTTGCTGGCTTTAAATACTTTAAAGGAAATTTTTCCACCTGAAGGAGTGAACTTAAAGGCGTTTGAAAGTAGGTTATTCAGTATTATTTGTATCTTCTCAATATCACACCACGCATAAAGTTCCTCAGGAAATTCATATGAAAACTCAATCCCTTTCTTTTTTGCCTGATAGCTGAAAAGCTCGGTCTCCTGAATGAGTAAATCTGTTAAGTTATATCTGGAAATATTCAATACAATTCTATTGGTCTCAATTCTTCGAAATTCCAGAAGGCGATTCACCATTTTCAACAGGATATTGGAGTTTTTATGAATCATCTTCAGGAGGTTTTTTTGATTTGAGGAAAGCCCTTTATCCCGTATTAAGTCTTTTATCGGGCCATCAATTAATGTGAGTGGTGTCCTTAATTCATGAGAAAAATTGGTGTAAAACAGAAGCTTTTCCTGTGTGACTTCATGTTCCTGTTGCCTTAGTTTCTTTTCAAAAAACAGGGATTGCTTTAATTTTATTTGCCTATTGTTGTGCCGGATTATCAAAACCACAACGAATACTAAAACAAAAAGATAAAGTGTGATAGCCCACCAGGAAAGGAACCATGGTGAAGAAATGAATATGTCTATTTGCTTGGCCTGATCGATCGAATGTCTGGATGCAGAATTTGAGACACTAAGGGTATACTGTCCGGGGGGTACATTTCTATAAGTTATACTATTGCTATTGTTGGTTTGCATCCATTTATCATCATAGCCTTTCAGAATATAATAGTATGTATGGTCATTGGAGTAGGGGAATTCTAATGTGTTGAAATACACTGTAAAAGTGTTTTGATCATAAGCTAATGTAACCTTTTTGGCAATCGAAATATTTTCTGATAGAATGGGGTTAACCTCCTGGGGCTTTGCTTTTATTTCATTATTGTAAATACTTAGGCCACTGAAGATAATTTTTTCAACATGGGTTTTGTTCTGCAATTTTTCGGGGTCGAAAATTACAAGTCCCTTTATGCTTCCAAAAGCGAGGTTCTCTGACAATGAAACCACAGAATTGTGATTATAAGGGCTTGCGAGAATGCCGTCTGTTTGCTTGAAGTGTTTGAAACTACTGTCAGAAGGATTATAAACCGATATACCCTGGTTGTTACTGTACCATATTTTGTCATTCTTTTTTACTAAACCAAATACTGTTGTCGTTTTTTGATTTTCATTTTTTGAAACCAGGTGGTAGGAAAAATCATGTTTATTAAATTGGATCAATCCGTCAAATCGGGTACCCAGCCATATTAAATGCTCATCTTCAATCATTGAAAAAACAATTGGGGTGTCGTTGTCATCCGGTTTTTTCCAATTATATGAGGTGATGTTATTGGTATAAGGGTTGTAACACACCAGGCCATTATTGCCATAAAGGCCCAACCATATTAATCCGGAATGATCTAATAAAATGGATCTTATATCAAAGCCTGCCGTAATTTTTATAAGTTCAATTTTACTGGTAGAGTAATGGTATTTATATAATCCTCCTGAATTAGTTCCAATCCACATAATTCCACTTGAGCCTTCTTTAAAACAACGTATATCGTTGACTTCCAGAGAAGAATTGTCCTTATGAAGATTTTGTAAAGCCTTTGATTCAATATCGTAAATAAACAATCCGGAGGAATATGTGCCTACCCATATTTGGTTATACTGATCTACTTTGGCGCTTATGATTGCTTTGTTGTTGAGTTCTGGAATTGGGTTTCTATTAATCTTTACACTACCGTATTGTTTAAAATTGATCCCTTTTCCATCTGTTCCTATCCAAAGATTGCTATCGTTATCCACACAAAGGCCCCATACACTTGACATACTTAACGTGTTTTTGTCAAAAGGATTGTGTTTTAGGGTAATGATATCTTCACCCCGGGCATTAAAGTAATTAAGCCCACCCTGATGCGTGCCCAACCAGACTGACCCTTGGTTGTCTTTGAAAATTTCAGAAATTGTTCTGTGAGAGACGCTTTTTTCATCAAAGCCCTCGTGAAAATGTTGAATAGATAAGGTTTTGGATAATAATTGGTCTTCGAATTCGATTCGTATCAAGCCATTGTTCCGGCTACCCGCCCATAATGTATTGTGATCAAGCAGTATACTCAGGATATCACTATCTTCTATCCCGTTACCCTGTTTATAATGATGTGTATGTTGATGATCGAGTCCGATTTTTATAATTCCATTGTCTGTTGCCGCCCAGATATCAGAATTTGAATCTGTTTTTATGTCATATATCCTTTTGAAAGGTTCTTCAGCATTAAATTTTTTGATCTGTCCGTTGGAAAGATCGAAGTAATAAAGGCCGTTATTCCATGTGCCTATCCAAAGTAGGCTATCATTTTGAATGGACAAACTGAAAACAACACCGCTGTTGAGTATCCAATGCTGTTGATCATACAATTCGTTTAAAGCTTTAAATCCATTTTCTTGCTTTACATTAATGCCACCCCCAAAAGTTCCAATATAAAGGTTTCCTTTGGAGTCCTCTGCCATTGAAGTAATACTCTTATGAGTGGGCCCTAGCTTGGAATTGGGTAAAAAAACGTCAAAATCGTCATATTTATAATTATATCTACATAAACCGTTATCGGTTAAAGCCCATAAATTAGATTTAGAATCGGTGAATAAATTTTGAACATGATTGTGAGGTATTGAACGATTGTTGCTTTCTTCACGGGTAAGGTGTATGAATTTGTGGCCGTTATAGCGAAAGAGGCCTTCATTTGTTGCAATCCAGATATTTCCTAAGGTATCCTGTTCAATACTGTTTATAAATGTATTCGGAAAGCCATTTTGTTCATTGAGCTGGTAAAATTTATATTGCCTGTGATTCAAACGGTCCTGTTTATCTTTGCCATAACTATCAGGCATAGTAAAACAGGATATAATTAATATGAGGTAAAATTTCTTTATCATTTGCTGCAATCAATTCAACATCTACACATGAAGATCATGATTTATCTTAAAATAGGCAAAGTTTAGCTAATTAATGGACTGTTATTCCCGCTCAACAGAACAATTTGACCACTGTCCATCTATTTCAATAAATTTAAATTGTGAAAAAATCGCAAATGACAAATCTCTACTTTTTATCAATCTGCTTAGCAGCTACTTATCTACTTAGCGGCTGCTCCGATCATCATAATAAGGGTTTAAAAAGCGGCACGTATCAAGAAGCGGCACTGAATAAACAACAATTGCAAAAGCTAGACTCATTGTTTAGTCATTCCATTCGGAATAATACCATAAACGGCGGAGTAGCGCTAGTGGCAAGAAACGGGGTTATTGCCTATCACAAAGCTTTTGGCGCTAAAGGATTAACAGACGATGAACCTATGAAAAAGGACCACCTTTTCAGAATAGCTTCTATGACCAAACCGTTGACAGCAGTGGCTATACTTCAGTTGTGGATAAAGGGTTGATCCGCCTGAATGACCCGATATCAAAATATATTCCTGAGTTAGGCAAAATGAAAATTGTATCGTCATTTGATGGCGAAGATTCCACATTTACAGGCAGGCCGGCCAAAAATCAAATTACCATTCAACATCTGCTCACTCATACATCAGGAATTGGGTATGGGTTTCAGAATGATGATTTGAATAAGCTTTTCATCAAGCACGAAGTGTCTGAGGGTTTTGAAGAAAGAGACATTGCCCTTTCTCAAAACATTAAAAGGTTAGCAACATTACCACTATTACACGAGCCGGGTGAAAAATTCACCTATGGCATGAGCAGTGATGTTTTAGGATATTTGATCGAAGTAGTATCTGGTCAGTCTTATGAAGAGTATTTGATAAATAACGTGTTATCACCACTTGAAATGGATAATACCAGGATTTATTATCCAACAAGTGATAGTTCACGTTTTGCCCGGGTGGTCGAACAAAGTAAAAGTGGGTTGAAACCTACCAGTTACGGTTTGATCCATTACCCATATCGAGGCGCACAACGATATATGTCGGGTGGGGCCGATCTTTCTTCAACTGCACTTGATTACGCCAGGTTTGTCCAAATGCTATTAGATGGAGGAGCGTTGGGTGGAAAACGTATACTTTCGGAGGGTTCTGTGGAACTCATGAAAACCCCTACTATCCAAACTTCAGGAGACTGGAACGGATTAGGCCTTGGACTCGATGTTATAGAAAAAGAAATGGGCAAGCTTAAAGTTACCACCATTCATTTCGGGGGCTTCTTTAGTACGACTTTTTTCGCTTTTCCTGAAAGTGGGGCTATGGGCATATTATTTCTACAAATATATCCTATGGAAGATTGGGGTATCCATGATGCATTCAGACAGATTGTAGAATCCTCAATTTATTAAATTGCGAATGTTGCAAAATGGGTTCAGCATAATGGATAAAAATGCTGATATGGCATCAAAAATACGTTTTATTTAAAATATGGACAATATTTCCATGCATTAAGAACAAATTACCCCTCTATTCATATTGTATTATTTAGCAATTTTACACTGATGAAAAATCCAATAATCAGAAATCATTGTTAACTAATCTAATTTAAATCCAAAGCCATGATAAAGTTTTACAAATTTCTATTTATATCAATTGCTTTATTATTCACCATCTCAAGTTGTGATAATGAAGAAGAACTGAACGGGACACCTCCCGAGCTTGAAGCGCTGAATACGGAGATTATCGCTGCACCAGGTGATGAAATCCGTTTTGAAGGAACATTGGCTGATGAAAATGGCATCACTGAAATCCGGCTTGTTAACGAAGAGTTGCTCTTAAACAAAAACATAATTTTTGCCCAGCCGGCCAAAAAGTACTATCTGGATTATAAATTCAGTATTGCCGAAAACGTTTCCGAAAAAGTTTTTGATGTAACATTAGAGGTAAAAAACAGGGCTGATCTTACCGAAAACTGGACAATTGCTGTTGATGTTGCCACCAGCCCTACCATTACAGGTGTGCCAGCAAGTATTAATGCCTCTCCTGGTGGTGATATATCTATCACAGGCAGTATAGCTGATAACAATGGGATAGAAACTGTAACAATTACAGGTACATCACTCAGTATAAATGAATCACTAGATGTCAACGATGCTCCTAATGCGTATGATTTGAACTATAATTATTCAATCCCATCAGAAGCTGAAAGAACAGTACACAAAATAGTTTTGAGTGTTACAAGCGTTCTAAACAGAACCACTGAGCAAACTATAGACCTCAATTTAACGGGAGAAGAAGTTACTTATGAAAATGTATATGCCGCAGGAGGTTTTCAGTGGGTACCATGGAACCCCTCACTTGCTTATGAAATGGATCAGGACCCAGATAATGAAGGATGGTTTTACACCGAGTTGCCAAGTTGGGATGGCGGCTTTGATGAAGTGAAGTTTTTGGGTCAAACTGATTGGGCCCCAAATAACTGGGGGTTGGTAGATGCTTCAGATCCATCGCTTGGTATGGTAAATGATGAAAATAGCGCTGCCATCGTTATGCCTGCAAACGGCAAAAACCCTGCTTATTATTCTGTAAGGTTTAATCCATATGAACTGTCATATCAAATTGAAGAAATCACAGAAGCAAAAACACCCAGGGATGAAATGTACATTGTCGGCAAGGGTTTCCCTGATTATCCGAACCTGGATTGGAATTTTGAGGAAGCTATTCCGATGACCAAGAACCCATATGGATTTGGCGAACACTTGTTCCTGGTAGAAGGCTTGAATTTTTCCGATGCAGTAGAATTAAAGTTTTTAGGTCAAAATACTGGTTGGGGCCCTTACGATGCAGGATTTGTAGAGGGCGGTGAAACACAGGCGCCTGTAAGATGGGCTCAAATTGAAGTAGGCGATGGCACTGCAGATGTGAAGATCAATGATCAGGCCGGAACGTATTCAGTTCTTTTTGATGCTTACTTAGAGCGGGCATTAATCTGGCAAGAGTGATATTGTTTTGTCGAACAAAAAAATTGAGAAATGAAGAATTTACTTATAGTACCACTCATATATTGTTTATCCATTATCACGGTACAAGCACAGAAATACAATGTCTCCTGAACCATTAAAGCAGATGGTGAAGAATTGCCAGGTGTATCGGTAATTATAGAAGGCACCACAATTGGGACCGTATCCGATTATGAAGGCAAATACAGCATTGAAGTTGAAGACGATGACGTATTGGTTTTTAGCTTTATCGGATATGTGACCGAGAAAGTTCCTGTATCCGGCAAAACAACGATCAATATGGAATTGATGCCGGATATAATCCAGTTACAGGAGATTGTAACCGTTGGATATGGAACGCAAAAGAAAAAGGACCTTACGGGAGCGCTTGGTAGTGTGGAAGGTGAAGAAATAGCTAAAAGGCAAGTTCCAAATGTATCAGAAGCATTAGCCGGTCAGATTGCAGGGGTAAATATAATTCCTGGTGGAGGCTCTCCGGGAACTCAGCCTTCAATACAGATCAGGGGTATTAGTAGTGTTACAGGCAATAACTCACCTCTATTTGTGGTGGATGATATTCCCGTAGATGATATCAGTTACCTGGATCCTAAAGATATTGAAAACATTCAGGTGCTTAAAGATGCTTCATCAGCTTCGATATATGGTGCCCGAGCTGGCGGAGGTGTAATTTTGATTACAACCAAAAGTGGCACGTCAGATGTGCTTTCATTTAATGTGAATGCAAGATATGGAATCCAAAATGCTTTAAAGACTCCAGATTTGGCCAATGCTACAGAATATGCAAGAATTGTAAATGAAGCCAACCAAAATGAGGGGCGTGAAATCGTATACCCCGATCCCGAGGCCTTGGGTGAGGGAACCAATTGGTGGGATGCAATTAGCCAATCTGCCCCGGTTTACGAATTTGGCTTTGACCTCAATAAATCAAATGAGGTATTTAATATCAGGTCCGGTTTTAATTTTATAGATCAGCAGGGGATTATCGAAGGTTCTGATTTCCAAAGGATCAATTTTTCCATCAATACCGAAGTAAACCTACAAGAGAACTTACAAATCGGCGCCAATATAATCCTGAGTAAGAACAGTGAAACATGGGGTCCCGACCCTGTTTGGGATGCACATAGAGTAGAGCCCATAACACCGATTTACCTTCCGGATTACGAACAGGTGGGAAGAAATGAATTCAGTGTTTTCTCGCCTACTTTATCGGATGTCAATAACCCTGTAGGAGCCATTAAACGGAACTTCTCTACTGTTGATTTCTTTAGAACATTTACTAACCTTCATTTGAAATGGTCTATCATTGACGGTCTGGACTTCATGTCCCGTATAGGAGGGTATGTGAGTAGTTGGGAAAGCAATTATTTTATACCCGACTATTTTATTGAGGAAGCCGATAAAAGAGAGGTTAGTTTTGTGTCGGCGGAACATAATAACCGGATCAACCTAACCTGGAATAACACACTTACTTTCAAAAGGCAATGGGGTGATCATGACTTCAGTATTATGGCGGGAGTAATTACCGAGAATTTCCAACATAAAAAACTATATGGAGAAGGCAATGATTTACCGGGAAACCAGGTGGATCTGAGGTATCTGGATGCCGCAAGAACGGGTTTTTATTCAAGCGGTAACCTGGAAGAGTTTGCGTCAATATCTATGATTTCAAGAGTGACTTACGGCTTTAAAGACAGGTACCTGGTAACTGCTAATTTCAACAGGATCAGTAGTTCAATATTTCCCGAAAGCAACCGAACAGCTAACTTTCCGGGTGTATCGGCTGCATGGGTCATTTCGGAAGAAAGCTTTCTCAAAAACAATTCTGTGATCGACTTCCTGAAGGTTCGAGCGGGATATGGACAATTGGGTAATCAATTGACGACTAATGATATAAATGCAAGATTCACTGATATAGCTAAAGAGTACTATGTACAGGGTGCAGCCCAGGAAATACGAGTAGGGGCAGCCCCATTCAATGTAGGTAATGAAGACCTTAAATGGGAGACTGTTGAAGATATTAACCTTGGTATCAACCTTTCACTGCTTAATCATTTTGATATAACCTTGGATGTATTCCAAAAAAACATCAATGATATGCTTTTTGAGCGAGCCATACCATCTTATTTGGGTTCAGCATTCGGACGGCAATGGGCCAATATTGGGGAAATGTCAGTGAAAGGTTGGGAATGGACCACTTCATACAGAAACAGCTGGAATGGTTTTGACTTAAATGTGAGTATTAATATGTCAAGGGCCAGATCAAGAATGGAAAAAATGTTTGAAGGGGATCAATTGCTTGATGGCAATCATCAGAGGTTAAATAACATGGGCTTTACCTTTGAAGGTCAAACTCCGGGCGTTTTCTATGGGTATGTTACAGATGGGGTTTTTCAGGACATGGAAAGTGTGATCAACCACACTGACGAGTTTGGAAATGTATTGCAACCCAATGCTCAACCCGGTGATTTCAGATTCAGAGATTTAAATAATGATGGTTTACTCAACGATGAAGACCGCCAGGTCATCGGAAACCCGGAGCCGGACTTTAACTATGGCATTAACATTTCAATGGGGTTCAAAGGAGTTGACCTTTCGATGGTATTCACCGGCGCTCAAAATTTTGATGTTTTGAATGCCCTACGACCCTACATGGAAGCAGGCGATGGTGGTTACAATGCCTATGCAGGAGTGTTTGACAGGGCGTGGAGAGCTGAAAATCCAAATAATGAATATCCAAGGCTTTCGGTTGTAGATGCTAATCAAAACTTCAGATATTCTGATTTCTATATGGAAGACGGTTCTTTCTTCAGGTGCAGAAATATCCAATTGGGATATTCATTACCTGAAAAATATATTTCAAAACTGTCAATAACGAATTTCAGGATTTACGCTTCAATGGAAAATCCATTTGTTCTCTCTTCATTCAGTGGATTAGATCCTGAAGTAGGTGGTTCACCGACATTAAGAGGGGTAGACTGGGGCTATTACCCAATACCAAGAACTACTAATATTGGTGTAAGTTTCACATTTTAATCAGGGAATTATGAAAATGATAAAGAATACTTTATTTATACTATTCGGTATTTTGGTTTTGTCATCTTGCGAAGACTTTCTCGATAAGCCCATAAAGGGTAAGCAGCTTGTTAGCAATTACTATTCGAATATTGATGAAATAGAAAGTGCAGTACTCGGCAGTTATGCTACTTTGAGCCCGCAGGACTGGTGGGAGAATGACTTCTTTTACCTGGTTGGTGATATTTGTTCCGATGATGCTTTCAAAGGGAATAGTATTGAGGGTGATCAGAGGGATTTTGGAAACCTTGCCCAATTTAATATCACGCCTCAAAATGAATGGCTCGATATAAAGTGGAAATATATGTATCAGGGCATATACCGTACCAACCTTATCATAAACAGGGTGCCCGATGCCCCGGTATCGGAAGAATTGAAAAGCAAATACATTGCTGAAGCAAAGTTCTTAAGGGCATTCTTTTACTTTGAATTGGTGAAAAATTTTGGAGGCGTACCATTAACTACGACCCCTAGAACCATATCAGACGAACCACTTGACAGGGCAACCGAATCAGATATATGGTCGCAGATTGAAAAAGATCTCATGGAGGCCATACCGAACCTTCCACTGAAGTCGGAGCAGCCACTTGAGGGGCAAGGCAGGGCTACGAAAGGAGCTGCTCAGGCTTTTCTGGCCAAGGCAGCCTTGTATCAAAATAATTGTCCTGATGCCGAAACCTACGCCAACCAGGTTGTGAGTTCAGGAGAATACAATTTAAATGATTCGTTTGATCAGGTGTGGGCTGTTAATAACCCTAATGGTAACGGCTCAATATTTGAGATTCAAAACCAGTATTCCGAAACTTTTGATGCCGGTAGTGCACTTCCTACTGTTACGGGTAGCCGTGCTGATGGAGGTTGGGGATTTTGTACGCCAAGCAGTCATCTTGAAAACTTCATGGCTGGTGATCCCCGCTTGGAACACACCATTATTAAGGAAGGGCAGTATGTTGATGAAGAGCATCCGGAATTTGATACCAGGCCTTCAGAAAATGAATCGGGTCGTATAAATCGGAAATATTATTTATCATTCGCCGATAGGGCTGATCAGGAGGCACATAAAAGGTCGCCTTTAAACCATATATTAATGAGATATGCCGATTTGCTGCTGATACATGCCGAAGCTTGTAGTCAACAGGGCAAAGATGAACTAGCACGAGCAAGTTTGAATGCGGTGCGAGCAAGGGTCGGATTACCAGAAATCACACTGGGTGGGGCTGATTTGCTGAACGCCATATATAACGAACGCAGGATGGAGCTGGCTTTGGAAGGCCACCGGTATTACGATTTAAAACGAACCGGTATGCTTGAGGCAGCAATAGCAGATTTTGTGGACTATAACATGAATAGAAGTACAGATCAGTATGATGCCAATAATGATAAAGGGGTTTTATTTGATCCCAATAAACACTATGTATTTCCTATTCCACAAAGTGAAATAGATTTATCAGAGGGACTATTAGACCAAAATCCAAATTATTAATAATCATAATTTTTGATAATCAGGGTTGAAAGTGTGAGTCAGGCACAAATTCATACTGGCTCACACAGCCCTTTTAATTTTCAATTCATGAAACAGGTTCTTCTTCTTGTTTTTTTATTGTATTCCTTTGCCTCAAGCGGGCAGATAGAGTCATGGAAAGATCCACAAACCAATAGAATAAATGAACTGGCACCCAGTGCACATTCTTTTCCATTCCGCAATTATGGATTCGCGCAAAAAAATGAATGGGAAAAGTCAGAGTATTGTGTGCTGTTAAATGGTAAATGGTATTTTAAGTGGTCAGAAAACCCAGGATGCAGACCAGTCAATTTTTTTGAAAAGGGTTTTGATATATCAACATGGAGCAGTATTGATGTGCCTTCCAATTGGCAAATGAAGGGTTATGGAACGCCTATATATACCAATGTTAAATACCCTTTTCCTGAAAACCCTCCTTTTCCACCGGAACACTACAATCCCGTAGGGTCCTATAAAAGAGCATTTGAAATACCCGACAACTGGAAAGGAAAATCTGTAAGAATTCATTTTGGAGGTGTCAACTCGGCGTTTAATGTTTGGGTCAATGGTGGGTTTGTCGGATATAGTGAAGATTCTAAAACATCTTCAGAGTTTGATATTACTAAATATATCCAAAAGGGCGCCAATGACATTTCCGTAGAAGTTTTTCGCTGGTGCGATGGAAGCTATCTGGAAGACCAGGATATGTGGCGTTTAAGTGGAATAGAGCGTGATGTTTACCTTTATGCCTTACCGGACAATTTTTTAGAAGATTATTTTATACGAGCTTCACTTGATAGTTCAACCTACAGCAAAGGAACCCTTGAAATTGATTTCGAATTTGAAAAGTCAAAGGGAAATTACAGGTTGGTAGTAGCAGATTTGGAAGCCAATGATACATTGATCAATTATGAGAATAAAATATCATCACGGGAAAACACTTTAAAATTTGATGATCTCAATATAGAAAGCTGGTCCAGCGAAGACCCTAAGTTATATCAGGTTTTTATTTCAATTTACGATACCAGCGAAAGTCTTTTGGCAGTTCACTCACAAAAAGTTGGTTTCAGAAGGGTAGATATTCTCAACGGCCAGTTGTGCATTAATGGCAAACCTATTCTGATAAAAGGGGTCAACAGGCACGAACACGATCCGGTTCATGGCCATGTAGTGAGCGAAGAAAGTATGATCAAGGATATCGAGCTAATGAAAAAGCACAATATTAATGCAGTCAGAGCAAGTCATTACCCCAATGATCCAGGATGGTACGAGTTGTGTGATCTTTACGGGCTATATGTAGTTGATGAAGCAAATATTGAAAGTCACGCAATGGGTTCGCTCTGGAATGATGGTTATAGTCTGGACAGAACACTGGGTAACAATCCAATTTGGAAGAAGGCACATTTTGAACGTACGGAAAGTATGTTTGAAGGGAACAAAAATTTTACCTCAATCATTATTTGGTCTTTGGGAAATGAAGCAGGTTCCGGAGTGAATTTTGAAAATACCGCTCAATACTTAAAAATGAATGATCCCGAAAGGCCGGTACAGTACGAACAGGCATGGCTCGAACCCTACACGGATATTGTGGCGCCTATGTACCCAAAAATTGAGCATCTGAAAGAGTTTGTTTCGCTCGAAGATCCAAGGCCCCTTATCATGTGTGAGTATATGCATGCAATGGGCAATAGTGTGGGTAATTTACATGATTACTGGGCCCTGATCAAAAAAGAGCCTTCATTGCAGGGAGGGTTTATCTGGGACTGGATTGATCAGGGATTATTGCAGCATACTAGTAACGGGAAAGAATATTGGGCTGTAGGAGGTGACTTTGGCCCACCGTCTACCCCCAGCGACGGAGACTTCTGTGCAAACGGTTTGGTCTTTGCTGACCGAACTGTTAAACCACATTTAAAAGAAGTAAAAAAAGTCTATCAGTATTTTGATTTTAAGCTGGACACATCAAAGTCAGAGCTTACTATTCATAACGACTATTTCTTTACCAGTTCGGAACAATTCCTCTTTAAATATGAGGTATTGGCCGACGGTGAAACAGTCAAAGCAGGATATATGGATGTGCCCGTAATATCACCGGGTAAGCATACAACGGTTTTAATTGATGAAATCATTGGTGAGGTTGGTGAGGAAAGAGAAGTATTCTTCAATGTTTATGCACAATTGAAGAGTGATAAGCCGTGGGCGGAAAAAGGTTTTACAGTAGCATATGAGCAGTTTCTTACGCAATCCGCAAAGGCTAAAAAAATCATTTTATCAAGGGCTGCCAATGGTTCATTAGAGATTTACGAACACACAAATTATCTAAAAATTAGTGGAGTAGATTTCTCATATCGGATTAATAAAGCAAGTGGTAATATTGCAGGACTTACTTATTGCGGCTATGACATGATGAAGTCTGAACTTGCTTTAAATCTTTGGCGTGTACCTACCAATAATGACAGAGGCGCCGGCATACATGAAAAATTAAGTGTTTGGAATAATCCTGAAGTGGTAATAGATACCATCATAGTAAAGCAAGTAAATGAAAGTGAGATCGTAATTGAATGCCGGGGTAATGTTAACGATCGTAGAGCGGAGTATACGCACGTATACAATTTTTTTCCCGATGGTTCTGTACACATAGATGTGTCGTTTGATAAAATTGATGAAAATCTTCCCGAGGTTCCGAGATTAGGACTGAAATTTCAAATGCCAGCGCAGTATAAAAATATGAGCTGGTATGGAAGAGGGCCTCACGAAAGCTATCGCGACCGAAAATCGTCAGCATTAATAGGACTCTATACTGATAATGTGGCAAATCAACATACCCCTTATGTAATGCCACAGGAGAGCGGAAATAAAACGGATGTAAGGTGGATGAGTCTCTATAATGATAATGGGACGGGTATTATAATACAAGGCATAAAGCCTCTAGAAATGAGTGCGTATCCATATTCGCAGAAGCTTTTGAACAATGGCCTTAGCCATAATTAGGGCTTCCTCAG
>DNTA01000043.1 GCA_003500135.1 Cytophagales bacterium
ACATTATTTAAAATCCCCTCCGACTGAACCTCTACCTTGTCTTTGTTAAAAAGGTTGGCCAGATAATCCAGCTCTCCATCTTCCACCATACGGTCTACCACTACAATCGCATTATTTAGGTCTCCCCCACGAATAAGGTTCTGCTTGTATAGCATTTCGAGTTCGTGCAGGAAGCAAAACGTTCTGGAAGAGGCTACTTCTCTTTCAAATTCAGAAATATTATTCAGTGAAGCATGCTGGCTGCCCAAAACAGGAGAATTGTAGTCGATCATAACCGTTAACCGGTAATCATCGAGTGGAAGCGCTGCAATCTCTACATTCCTTTCATGGTCGCGATAGAAGACTCCTTCAGGAACTTCAAAGAAATTCCGCAGAGCGTTTTGCTCTTCAAGGCCGGCCTCTTTCAGAATATTTATAAACTGCTGCGAACTCCCATCCATTATGGGAGGTTCCGGGCCGTCGATCTGAATCAGGATGTTGTCGATCTGAAGGCCTGCCAATGCAGCCATGGTGTGCTCTACTGTATTTACCCTGGCGCCACTTTGTTCTATAGTAGTACCTCTCGATAGATCAACCACGTTATCGACATCGGCATCAACAAGGGGTTGACCTTCAATATCTATTCTTTGAAATTTTATTCCATGATTGGGTTTTGCCGGTAAAAAAGTCATGTTGGATTCCACACCAGTGTGCAAACCTACTCCAGAGACCGTAACCGACTTCTTAATAGTGTGTTGCTTAATGAACATATGAGGTCTATTAATCAGCCCGCAAATCTAAGACTTTTTTTTCAAGTTCATTGATGCGCTCCTGTAATTCGGGCAATTTTTTAAATAGCGCAAATGACTTCATGTACTCTTTGTGGTCCAGGGCAGGGTAACCAAATTTAATAGTATCCGGTTTTTTTATGGATTTCGACAAGCCTGTTTTCGCTGCCAATGTGGTTCTATCGGCAATTTCCAGATGGCCTACAATGCCCACCTGTCCGGCAATAACGCAGTTTTTACCCATTTTGGTGGAACCCGAAACGCCAGACTGAGCTGCAATTACGGTGTTATCGCCAATCTCAACATTGTGCGCAAGCTGTACTAAATTATCGATTTTTGCACCTTTTTTTACGACAGTGGAGCCTAAGGTGGCACAATCTATTGTAGTATTGGCTCCAATATCCACATTATCCTCAATGATCACATTGCCAAGCTGCGGTATGGTTTTATAACTGCCATCCTGCTGGGGGGCAAAACCAAACCCATCACTGCCAATAACTGCACCAGCGTGAATGACACACTTCTGACCGATCTTGCATTGAGCATATATCTTTACCCCGGCGTAAATTATGGTGTTATCAGCAATGGATACGTCATCTCCGATATATGCATTGGGGTATATTTTTACATTATTGCCAATAGTGGCTTTTTCACCGACATAGGCAAAAGCACCGATATAAACATCCTCACCTACTTTGGCCGATTCACTTACAAAAGAAGGTTGTTCGATGCCTTTCTTGCTAAATGAGATAATTTTATGGTACTCTTCCAGCAAAACTGTGAACGCCGTATAGGGATCTTCTACCCTGATCAAAACGGAATTAACCGGCTTTTTGGGCTCAAAATCCTGTGCAACGATAATGGCAGAAGCTTTAGTATCGTAAATGAAGGGCTCATACTTGGGGTTAGATAAAAAAGTAATACTTCCTTTTTCTGCGTCCTGTATTTTGCCAAGTGTAAAAATTTCCTCCCTGCCATTGCCCTCATATTTTGCACCGAGCATAGCAGCTATCTGTTCAACTGTAAATTTCATTCAAATATTATAGGTAGAATGCTACAAAGTTAAAATTTTAGGCCAGCTTAGATAAAACTTTTTGACGATTTTGCGCATAGCCTTGATATTTGGCAAGTCCGACGCAACGGCCACATCGACAATTTCTCCTGATTTTTTTAAAACTTTTATTTTTTTTCCGCCTATCAGATAGGCAGCATTACTGATTTCTCCACTTGAAACAAAAAAACCTGCTTCTTCCATATTGACTTTTAATTGTGCTGAAACCTTCTCTTTGAGTGATGTTATCTCTCCCACATTAAAAGGTGATTCCTGAAGTTTTACCTTAAATAATTTTCTCTCGAGCAACATCTCTCCCAACTGCTTTAACACGTTATCGCCCGAATGCAACCCTTGTTTTACTGCATAAAGAATATCGTAATCATCTAAAGAAAGGTAAGCTGCCAGTAAATTCTTATCCCTTTTAAAGTCTTCTTCACTGAATTGACCTGATAAAAAAGAGTTTAATTCGGGACTAAAATGAAGTTCTGCACCATTTTGAATTAAATGTCGCATTCGACTGACCAGCTGGATCAGCATTTTTTCTACTCCAATGGTGGTTTTATGTAAATATACCTGCCAGTACATCAGACGCCTGGCGCTAAGAAAATTTTCAATACTGTAAATCCCTTTTTCCTCTACAATTATTTCATTATTGACTACCGTAAGTAATTTAATAATACGCTCAGAACCTATTTTTCCTTCTGACACACCAGTGAAAAAGCTATCTCGATTAAGGTAGTCCAATCGATCAATATCGAGTTGACTGGCTATCAGCTGGTTGAAAAACTTTCTTTCGTACTGGCTATTGAACATCTTTAAAGCAAGGTCCAGCGCCCCGTTGTATTGCCGGTTCAGCTCTTCCATGATCAGCGACGAAATTTGCTCATGTGGCACACCTGGCGCCAACACCTGCTCCAGGGCATGTGAAAACGGGGCATGGCCTATATCGTGTAAAAGAATGGCCAATAGTGCGGCCGTATATTCATCGTCATCTATTTCAATCCCTTTTTCCCTCAAATTGTCCAGTGTCTCTTTCATGAGGTGCATAGCCCCCAGAGCGTGGTGAAACCGTGTGTGGAGTGCGCCCGGGTAAACATAATCAGTTAAACCGAGCTGTTTTATACGGCGCAATCTTTGCAGAAACGGATGATCAATAATATCGTATATAAGTTCATTGGGTATATTTATGAAACCGTATACCGGGTCATTAATGATTTTTTTCTTATTCAATTTACTATTGATTACTTTGACTTAACTATTTGAACTATCATCCTGAAAGCTATGCAAAGATATAATATTTTATGGGCCGACGATGAAATCGAACTGCTCAAACCCCATGTCCTGTTTCTCAATAAAAAGGGCTATGACATTACAGAGGTGACCAGTGGCCCGGAAGCCATTGAAGCCTGCGAAAATCAAGGTTTTGATGTGATTTTTCTTGATGAAAATATGCCCGGAATGACGGGTCTGGAAACCTTAAGTCAGATTAAATCATTCCGCCCTGATATTCCTGTGGTGATGATCACCAAAAGTGAAGAAGAACATCTGATGGAAGAGGCAATCGGTTCAAAAATAGCGGATTACCTTATTAAGCCCCTTAACCCTAACCAGATACTGCTTTCCGTTAAAAAAATACTGGATAACAAAAGGCTGGTGAGTGAAAGGACCAATATGGGCTATCAGCAGGATTTCAGAAACCTAAGCATGGCTTTCAACGATTATCTGGATCATGAAGAATGGGTAGATATTTATAAAAAACTGGTGTACTGGCAGTTAGAGATAGAAGCTGCCAAAAGCGATGAAATGGAAGAAGTGCTCCAAATGCAAATGAGTGAAGCAAATGCCAATTTTACCAAATACGTAAAGGAAAATTATGAAAGTTGGTTGAATGATCCGGACGTTGGCAGGCCATTACTTTCTCATGAATTAATGAAAAAGAGGGTTTTCCCTGAACTTTCAAATGAGCTTCCGCTTGTATTTGTTTTAATTGACAACCTTCGGCTGGACCAGTGGAAGATAATTCAACCTATGATCAAAGATTATTTTAATGTCGATCGGGAGTCGCATTATTATTCTATCCTACCTACTACTACGGCCTATTCGCGAAATGCGATTTTCTCAGGGTATTTACCACTTGAGATGAAAAAAAACTATCCGAACTTATGGGTAGATGAAGATTCGGAGGAAGGAAAAAACAACAATGAAGACAAGTTTTTGGCCAAGCAGATTGAACGAAACAGGCTGAATATTAAACATGTCTACCATAAAATAAAAAATCAGTCACAAGGCAAGAACCTGGTTGAAGGTGCAAATAACCTCCTGAATAATGACCTTAGCGTGATCGTATATAATTTTGTAGATATGCTCTCTCATGCGCGCACCGAAATGGAAGTGATTCGCGAACTGGCGCCGGATGAATCGGCTTATCGATCACTGACCCGGTCGTGGTTTGAGCATTCCCCATTATTTGATCTTTTACGAGCGCTTGCCGATAAGCCCGTAAAATTGATCATCTCTACCGATCATGGCACAACACGCGTAAAAAAACCATTTCGAATTATTGGTGACCGTAATACCAACACGAACCTTAGGTTCAAAGTGGGCAAAAACCTGGGGTTTGAAGAAGAAAAAGTCTTCGTTTCAAGAAAACCCGAACTGCTTCATTTGCCTAAACCCAACGTTTCTTCGGCTTATGTTTTTTCAGTTGAAGATTACTTTTTTGCCTATCCCAACAACTATAATCATTATGTCAAATACTACAGCGACACTTTCCAGCATGGGGGTTTGTCTATGGAGGAAATGATAATTCCAATTATTTCTTTAACTTCGAAAGCCGTTTAAGGGATAGTTGTGAAAGAAAAAGAGGTAAACCAATCAATTCAATACCATTCAAAGTCAATTACAGATTTACCCGAATTGGCCGATCAGTTGATCAGCTTTGCGGATGACCTGAATATTTGGCTTTTCGATGGCGATATGGGCGCTGGTAAAACTACATTGATTAAGGCCGTATGTGAGGCGCTCAATGTGCTAGACCAGGTGAACAGCCCAACTTTTGCCCTTGTCAATGAATATTTAACCGGCCAAGACGACCTGGTTTATCACTTCGACTTCTATCGCATCGATTCCGAAAAAGAGGCTTTTGATATTGGTGTGGAAGAATATTTCCAATCTGGTTATATTTGTTTAATTGAATGGCCGGCGAAAATCCCGACTCTTTTGCCGGACCAATATTTAAAAATCGCTATTGTTCTTAATGAGGACGGCAGCAGAACAATAACAGCTACAAAAAATGACTGATAAGCCAAATACTGGTTTTGAGGAGTTGGCCAAAGAAAGTCAACTTTACCCACAGGAATCGATGGTTAAAATAAAGAAGGGCAAAAAGTCTTTATTTATAGGCATACCCAAGGAAACGGACTATCAGGAAAACCGGTTGGCTTTGACTCCCGGAGGAGTGGAAGTACTCGTAAATAACGGGCATGAAATTTGGTTGGAAAGCGAAGCGGGAAAGCCTTCCAACTATTCTGATTCTGATTTTAGTGAGGCAGGAGCCAGAATCATTTACTCCAAAGAAGAGCTTTATAAAGCTAATGTGGTTTTAAAGGTAGAACCGCCCAACAGCGAAGAAATAAACCTGATCTCATCGGGGTCTACCTTAATTTCAGCGCTTCAATTGACCAATATACGAAAAACATATATTGACAAACTCAATAAGAAAAAGATCACCGCGATCGGTTACGAACTAATCGAAGACAAAGTAGGGGGTATGCCCGTTGTAAGGGCCATGAGTGAAATTGCCGGATGCTCGGTAATGAGCATCGCGGCAGATTATTTAAGTAGCAGCAAGGAAGGCAAAGGCATTCTTCTTGGGGGTATCACCGGTGTGCCCCCGACCAAAGTTGTGATACTGGGGGCTGGTACGGTGGCTGAATATGCATGCAGGTCGGCTTTGGGACTTGGGGCTGAAGTGCAGGTTTTCGACAATCATCTTTATAAACTAAGGAGATTGAAGCACATAATCGGACAGCAGATTTACACTAGTAGTCTTGATTCAGTAAGGTTACTTGAAGCATTGAAAAGTGCAGATGTTGTAATCGGCGCCATTCGGCTGGAGAAAGGTCGGCAAAGGTTTTTTGTGCCCGAAGAATGGGTTTCTCAAATGAAGCCCGGAGCCGTAATTATCGATGTCAGTATTGATCAGGGAGGATGCTTTGAAACCTCGGAAATGACCACACACCTCAAGCCTGTATTCAGCCGGTATGGTATTGTACACTATTGTGTGCCCAACATTGCCTCACGAGTTGCGCGAACCGCCACAGCGGCGTTCAGTAATATTTTCACCCCGATATTTGTACAGGCTGCTGAAGCCGGCGGCATTGAAGAAATGATATATGCACACTCCTGGTTTCTGAAAGGCATATATACCTTCAAAGGCAATCTTACGAATGCAGATATGGGGAGAAAATTAAATATGCCTAACCATGACCTGAATATTTTGTTGGCGCCAAGGTTTTAAGGCAGTTATTGATTGGAACGCACTGAAGCCAATAAATATAACACTGCCATTCGTATGGCCACTCCGTTTTCGACCTGATCAAGAATAATTGAATGATCGGAGTCAGCAACATCTGAGGCAAGTTCAACGCCCCTGTTGATTGGGCCAGGGTGCATAATCGTGATCTCTTTGTCAAGAGAATCCAGCATGGCTTTATTAATGCCATAGTAGAGTGAATACTCCCTGGTAGAAGGGAAGTATTTTATTTGTTGACGCTCCAGTTGGATTCGCAATACATTTGCCACATCACACCATTGCAAGGCTTTCATTACGTCCAGTTCTACCTGAACACCTAAAGTATGGATGAACTTAGGGATCAAAGTGTTTGGTCCACACACCATAACTTCGGCGCCAAGCTTTTTCAAAGCGAATATGTTCGAAATTGCCACTCTGGAATGTAAAATGTCACCAATGATGGCCACTTTGAGCCCTTCAAATGATGTATGTTTGCTACGGATAGAGAAAGTATCCAACAATGCCTGTGTCGGATGCTCATGTGTGCCGTCTCCGGCATTTACAATATTGGCTTTAATATGTTTGGCCAAAAAATGTGGCGCCCCGGGGCTTGGATGCCTCATCACGATCATGTCCACTTTCATAGCCAAAATATTGTTCACGGTATCCAGCAAGGTTTCACCCTTTTTTACCGAACTGCTCGATGAAGAGAAATTAATCACATCAGCGGAAAGTCGCTTTTCAGCCAGTTCAAAGGATAATCTGGTGCGTGTTGAATTTTCGAAAAACACATTCGCAATCGTGATATCACGCAGGGAAGGCACTTTTTTGATCGGCCGGTTGATCACCTCCTTAAATTGGTCGGCTATTTCAAAAATCAATTGAAGATCATCGTAAGTCAGGTTTTTAATTCCAAGGAGATGATTAACACTAAGTTCCGACATGCGCAATTAAGCTTTATTGACTAACCAAACATTGTCTTTTCTTTTACCCTGTTCCGACCATCCTACATCAACACGTTGCGACTCCAGGGTATTTACTGTTCGCCCTACATATTTGGGCTCGATCGGAAGGTCACGGCCATATTTTCTGTTAATCAACACCAACAACTCTACCTCAGCCGGCCTGCCAAAAGCTATCATGGCATCCAGCGCCGCTCTTACACTTCTGCCAGTATATAATACATCGTCAATAAGTATGACGCGCTTATTTTCAATAATGAAATCTATTTGGGTTTCATTGGCCACAATCGGTGTATCGCGTCGTCTGAAGTCGTCGCGATAGAAAGTGATGTCGAGATATCCTAAATTAATGTCTTTTTTAAGCTCCTTCCCCAGCTCTGCTGCTATGCGATTGGCCAAAAATATTCCCCTGGGTTGCAAACCCAACAGAACTGAAGCCGAAAAATTCGCATGGTTTTCTATCAGTTGCTGACAAAGGCGACTGACGGTAAGTTTCAGCAAGTCCTGATCTAATATGAGCTTTTTATTCATGGCCTTGTATGCGGCAAATATAAAAAATTGGCTTGACTTGCCATGAACGGAAGGAGTTTTTACTCATAAATTATCTTATTGATAAAGAAAACTTCCCGGTTTAACTTCACTCCCCTATCGCGTTTATTGCTTAGGTTTTGTACGCCATACGCATAAAAGGTATTGTCATACCAGTCTTCCAGTCCACCATATTCCCTGCCGCTATCATTTTTCACTTCATCATAATCGAAGCTCAATTTCAATTCATCGAAAGACTTACCCTCGACTACGTCATCCTTTTCAATAATTTTAGTACGTATTTCGTTGTCATATAAGTATAAAAGGGCCGTTTTATCTTTCTTGTGACTTACATGGACATATTGATCCAGCGTCCAGCTCACCACATCATTAACTTCAAAGCTATTGTCCCACATTAGGCGGCCCCTTCTATCAAAACCAATTACCACGGCATGGGTGTATTTGTAGCCATCAAAAATTTGGCCGTAATTATTGTTATAGGGATTGCCATAGGAAAAGGAGCCCGCGTAAAAACTATTATAACTGTATTTGGGATAATACGCCTCTCCGACCATTATAAATCTTCCATTTCGTTCAACAATATCATGAACCAGTAACCTGTAATTGAACTTATTTTTTTTGCCTTTGATCTTTCGTCTTTCTATGCGCTCCCTGACCCGCTTTTCCCTTTTCGCTTTCATATAATTGAAAAAGTTTTTCAGATCAGCGAAGTTGTAATAATTGATCACATATTCACCATTGGGATTGACCCTGGCTATGAATAACCCCCTCGACATATCCAGCCTTTTTTTAGTGTAAGTACCTGTCACCAAAAGAGCTTCCCCTTTCAAAGAAGTAGCCCTGCCGTACAAAAGGCTGTAGTCATCGGTAGGGTCTATATTAATGTCTTTAACTGTATTTCCATTGGTATCAAATGTTTTCAGGTTGAGCGCTTTACGGCCCCGATCAGTTTTAAAAGCACTAATGGTATGAAATACGCCTTTGTCGTCTTCCATTTCAATTTGCAGTAGCTCACTTTTATTGTTGTAAAAACCCGGTAAAACCTTTGGCTTATTTTCGCCAAAAAAGTAGGTGACCACTGTTGGCCTGGAGTTTACAAAGCCACCCAGGACAATAGTGTTTTCAATGATTTCAAACTCAGTAAGCGCCAATGGCAACTGGCTTTCAAACTGGAATGTATTAATACTGTAATCGATCAGGTTCATTCTGACAAGGTAAAACTCCGGCCTGCTGCCCATGTATTCGAAAAGCATGTAAAATTGCTCATCGAACACATCATACCCTTTAAGCGTGAATTTGGTTTCCACGAATAAAAAATCATGATATTCAATATTAAAAGCCGTATCGATGTGGTATACTTCATACTTATTCTCACGACGGGTTTCTGTGTTTTGTACCTGACGGGTTAATATCAAACCTCTTTCCTCAGCCGATACCACCAAAAATTTTTGCTCATAGTTCTTTAGTTCAATTTCAAGCCTGTTCGGTTGGCTGACCTGGGCAATACTTTGCGTAGCTAATCCAAGAAATAGAAATATTGTAATATACTTCATAAAAACCTCCACTTCTTTTAACGTAATCCCAGAGAAACGATTGAATTAAATTGGAATTCCTCTACGGGCATTACTGATAAACGGCTATTGCGAAAAAGTAGCATTTCAGCGAATCGATGGTCTGATTTCAACATCTTCAGCGAAACCGGAATTTTAAGAGCTAGCTTTGGTTCTACATCCACAGCTACCCACCTGTCATCATGGGTTGTGGGGTCCTGATATGCTTCAGCAATTATTTTCACCACTCCTACTACTTCCCTCTTTTTGCCACTATGATAAAAAAGGGCTTCATCACCTTTTTTCATTTCCTTCATGAAATTCCTGGCCTGATAATTCCTTACACCGTCCCAATGATCCCGCTTTTTAGCTACCAGATCATCCCAATTATATGATTTCGGTTCAGTTTTAACAAGCCAATATTTCATGTAGTTTTGTTTTTAATTTAATCACAACATATTGATTAACAAAAAAACAAGGCAAATTGTGTTTCCCTTTAGGTTCAAAATCCAAAGCTAATCATGACAAATAAAGATATTGCCCGCATTTTCAAAAAAACCGCTCAATTAATGGAACTTCACGAAGCTAACGCATTTAAAGTGCGCGCTATGCAAAATGCAGTATTGAATATTGAACAACAATCGATAGCATTGTGTGGTCGTAGTGAAGGGGACTTGCAGGCTATGGCAGGTATAGGCAAGGGCCTGGCTCGTCAGATAGTGGAAATTTGTGAAACGGATGCTTTAACGGCACTTAGCGAGCTTTTGGAAAAAACCCCTGATGGAATAGTCGAATTACTCGATTTAAAGGGCATCGGGCCCAAGAAACTTAGAAACCTGTGGATCGAACACAAAATAGACAACGCTGAGGCACTACTGGAGGCTGCTGAAAATGGTGAAATTGCCAAACTAAAAGGATTTGGCGCCAAAACACAGGAAAACATCAAAACAGCGCTTATCTATTTGATTGAAAACAGGGGCAAAAAGAGATATGCTGACGCCGAACCTCTCTCCGATGAATTTTTGGTTCAGCTCAAAAGCCATTGGCAAGGTTTACAAATTAGCCCTACCGGTGAGTTAAGAAGAAAATGCGAGGTCATATCCCAATTAGAATATTTGATCGCATCAGATCAACCAGCCAAAATCATGGATTACCTTACAGATCATGATGAGTTGGAACCTGTTAACGAAAAGTCAGGGCCTTATACGTTTTATGGCATATGGACACCTCATAAATTACCTGTCCTCATCAGAATATGTCAGCCATCACAATATTTTGGTAATCTGGTCGCATTAACTGCCAGTCCTGCGCATTTGCCAACCTTAAATAAAGATGGCCAACATCTTTTCAATATAATGCACTCGAAAAAATGGAAAAATGAAAATGAGGTGTACGAAGCCTTCGATCTATCCTGTCCGGTACCTGAGATACGCGAGTGGCCTGAGGACCTGGGGTCCAATAACCTAATTGAGCTTTCCGATATAAAAGGATGTATGCATAATCACTCCACCTACAGCGATGGCAAAAACAGTATAGAAGAAATGGCCCAGGCATGTAAAGAGCGGAATTTAGAGTATTTCGGTTTGTCTGACCACAGTCAATCAGCATATTATGCCAGTGGCTTGCAACCTCATCAGATTGAAAAACAGCTTGATGAAATAGACGAAATAAATAAAAAACTGTCTCCCTTTAAAATTTTCAAAGGTATAGAATCTGACATATTGGCCGATGGTAGTCTCGACTATGATGACGAGATACTTCAAAAGTTTGATTTTATTGTATCTTCCATTCATTCGTCATTAAGCATGGATGTCAAAAAAGCTACCACGCGCCTGGTCAGGGCTATTGAAAACCCATTCACAACAATGCTGGGCCATATGACCGGCCGATTACTATTAAGAAGGGAAGGCTATCCTGTTGACCACAAAGCCATAATTAAGGCATGTGCTCAAAACGATGTGATTATTGAGATCAATGCCAATCCCTGGCGGCTCGATATCGACTGGAGATGGATACGCATGGCGCTTGATGAAGGTGTAATGCTGAGTATCAATCCGGATGCACATGAAACTGGCGGTATTGATCATATGAAATATGGTGTAATTACAGGCAGAAAAGGTGGTCTGACAAAAGATCGCACATTTAATTGCCTTGACCTGAAACAAGCCGAGGAGTTTCTGGTTTCCAGAAAAAAGAAAAAAGGAATAAATTGAGTTACGCGCAACGGATTACCATCATACACCGCTCTTCCTCCAGAATGTTACTTTGGGCAATGCCCATGATCAACAGCTTGAGGGGGCATTTTCCAAACGCACACATTACTATCATAACTTCGGGCAAAAACGAGGAGCTGCTTTCATCCTGCCGCGAAATGGATCATTATCATTTTGTTGATGGCTGTTGGCAAATAATTCAATTGCTTTGGCGCAAAAAGCCTGATTTTATCATCGATATAGAAAAAAGAAGCTATATCCGTATCATTTCCAATTTAATAAGAAGCCAATACCTTAAGCCGGATTTTAAGAACAAAAAGCACTTTGCTGATAACTTTATTGAACTGGTGAGAAACCTGGGGGCAGCCACGGAATTTGCTTCATTGTCACATCTGGATTTTAAAGATTCTGAACCCAGGTCTTTTAAATCCAATGCTCCTGCTTCGAAGGATTATGCGGTTTTGATTTTAGGAGGTAAAAAATGTAACCAGCTTACATTTGAAAAAGGAGTGGAACTACTTGACAGGATCAATAAACCGGTGATTTTGCTCGGTGGAAAATCGGAGATTGAGCTTGCAGAAAGATTGACTGAATTTTTTAAAAGATCGGAAAATTCAGATCCCTTCGAGGAAGGACTAAATGCACTGGGCAAAAAAACCGTAGTGATTAATGAGTGTGGCCAAAACACACTTTCAGAATCCATTTTCTGGGTTAAAAACAGTTCATATGTTTTCGGTGGGGATACCTTATTGACCCATATTGCCGCGTCATTTAAGAAGCCTCTTTTCACTTTCTGGGGATCCACCTCACCTATTAAATCGTACCCCATTGATACATATTTCCACCTTTTTGAAAACCAAAAGCTCGAGTGTCACCCATGTAGTTCCCTTGGACGTGACCGGTGCCCGAAAGGTCATTTCAAATGCATCAAAAAGCTCAACTTCGACTTTTACATACCGGAATAACCAGGCAGTACATCAGGCTTGGTAAACTTCCTGAGGCATATCAATTTTTTGAAAGGTCACTTCCATGGAGGTATACTCGACCGGCTTATTCAAAACCTGTATATTTCCATTCAATGACCCTACCTGGAGCTTTACCATATTCAGTCCCGTTCACTTGCCATCAATTTATGGTTGAAACCGCTGGAATAGCTGGAAAATTTTTTGCTGGTGTTTGTCAGGGTCAATCCCCAATCCGTTGTCCTTAACTGTAAGATGATAAGTATCTCCTATTTCCCGAAAAGAAACTTCAATCCGCGGTTTACACTCGGGAGAGCTATATTTTAAACTATTAGATATTAAATAAAGCAGAATGCTTCCTATTTTATTTTTATTGGTGAAAATAGGATGGTCCGCATGGTTATTGAGTTTGATCTCCGCTTGTGTTTGCAACACTTGTTTTTTAAGCAAATT
Organism: Cytophagales bacterium; assembly: GCA_003500135.1. Taxonomy (GTDB): domain Bacteria; phylum Bacteroidota; class Bacteroidia; order Cytophagales; family Cyclobacteriaceae; genus UBA10427. The sequence goes on from DNTA01000043.1 coordinate 13,024, forward strand.
CACCACATTTTCAAACTCTTCCTTGAAGCAAAAGTGAGTGTTGAGCTGGTATAGGTTGCTCCTTAATTCGATTATTTCATTTAATCCTTCAAATAGTTCGGACATATGTTGAATTGTGGAATCTATATATTCACATACCTGGAGAATTGACTCATTCAACTGATTTTGATCGAGCAGGCTCATTAACCCTTTTAAAGAAGCCACGGTAGATTTAAGATTATGCAATAAGGCAAACGAAAACTGCGTCAATTCATTTTTTTGAAGCATCAATTCCTTATTGGCCAACATCAAATGCTTAGTCTTCTGATCCACCATTTTCTCAAGATCCCTTTTCTGACGCTGAATGACCTCATTTGCCGCAATGAGGTTGTCATGGCTCAACTTTAAAGCATCCGATTTCTTACTAATTTCATCATTTTGCCCCCTAAGTTCCTCTCGTTGAATAATGATCTTATTCTGGGCTTCATCATTAACCACTTTCAGGTTGTATACAAAACCAATTCGCGCAACGTAGGCAATAAGTGACATAACATTGAATACCAAACCCAGAGGATCTTCTTAGCCAAAATCCTCTAAGCTCACCCCAAATAAAGCGTGGATATTATCACCAAAAGCCATTACCGCCATACTTGGCAATGAACAAAAGAATATGAGCCATCTCTTTTTTGCCTGGAAAACCAAAATCGGAAAAATGGCTGTGGACATGGCCAAAAATCGATAAAAGAAGAGGTCTTTTATGGTGATGATCCCCGGTTGATGGATTTTGTCAAACAAGGAGATGGCCAAAATGATGAGTGGCGGATAAATCGAAATAATGATTTTGCTAAGTTTGTATGATCCTTGCCCATTCAGCAATAGTATGTCAGACATGATCATGCCGCTTATCAGGATCATTTGTCTTGTAGGTGTCCAACCGCGGTTCGGATATACTAAAAATAAGACCGACAACATGAAAAACATGACAAAAGAGGTGATTATCGCCAAACGGTTGGCAAATAAAATATGTCTTTCCTCTTCTGTAGGTAAGTCTTGATGAAGCCCGGTTTTGGTCAGCTTTTCCCAGGTCTATTTCAACATGAGAACAATAGGGTTATATGCTTGTCGTGTAATCATTATTACAATCACAAATTTAACATGACCAGAACCGGATCGCAGAAAAACTAGATGAAAGGGCATCATCGCCAGATGAACACTTCAACTTAATTCGTTTGATGGTAATTGACCTGTTTTTTGATTGAGCGAAACACTTTGAGACTTGAAATTCAATCTTCGAAAGATGCAATTAAATGCATTTAGTAAGGTATTAAACTATCCAAAATCACATTTTTTGATTCAATCAGATAAAAAAAGAGGCCTGAAAGGCACCTTTTATTATTGTATGATTGGCTAAAGTTATAAAGGGATATTCCCGTGTTTTTTCTTGGGTAAAGCCTGTACTTTATTCTCAACCATCATAAAGGCTTCGATCAATCGTTGTCGGGTTTCATCGGGCATAATTACCTCATCGATATACCCCCGTGATGCGGCGATATATGGGTTTGAGAACAATCCGTCATACTCCGCTTCTTTTTCCAGCAACTTTGCCTCTGAGTCTTTGGCTTCCTGAATTTCCTTTTTAAATATGATCTCGGCAGCTCCTTTGGCGCCCATCACCGCTATTTCAGCAGTAGGCCAGGCAAAGTTTTGATCGGCGCCAATATGTTTTGAATTCATTACATCATAGGCGCCTCCATAAGCTTTACGGGTGATGACCGTTATACGGGGCACGGTGGCCTCACTGAATGCAAAAAGTAGTTTTGCCCCATTGGTAATAATGGCATTCCATTCCTGCTCGGTACCCGGCAAAAAGCCAGGAACATCTTCAAATACAAGTAGTGGAATATTAAAACAATCACAAAATCGCACAAAGCGCGCACCCTTCTTACTGGCATTGATATCCAGTACACCTGCCAGTGAAGCCGGTTGGTTGCCTACAATGCCAATTGTTCTTCCGGCAAGTCTGGCAAAACCGGTGACAATATTGTCGGCAAAATCCTTTTTCACCTCAAAAAAGCTACCTTCATCCACTACTTCTTCAATAACCTCGCGCATTTCATAGGGCTCATTTGGGTTTTCAGGAACTATGTCATTTAGTTTAGGCCTCAATTCATCACCGGGTTCGTAAGAAAGCCTTGGCGGATCCTCTTCGCAGTTTTGAGGGATATATGACATCAATTTACGAATGTCCTGAATACAAGTGATTTCATTGGCGCAGGCAAAATGAGTCACACCGCTTTTCATGCTATGTGTGGAAGCGCCACCTAATTCCTCTGCTGTCACTTCCTCATGCGTTACGGTTTTTACAACTTTTGGACCGGTTACAAACATATAAGAAGTATTTTCTACCATGAATATAAAGTCGGTGATCGCCGGTGAATAAACAGCGCCACCAGCACAAGGCCCCATGATGGCTGAGATTTGAGGCACTACACCAGAGGCCAGTGTGTTGCGATAAAAAATGTCGGCATACCCGGCAAGAGATACTACGCCTTCCTGAATGCGGGCGCCGCCGGAATCGTTTAATCCAATGACCGGGGCGCCATTCTTCATGGCCAGTTCCATGATTTTGACAATTTTCTCTGCAAAAGTTTCTGATAAGGAACCGCCAAATACCGTGAAATCCTGCGAAAATACATAGACAATTCGACCATCAATAGTTCCATAACCGGTAATCACACCATCTCCCAGGTACTTCTCCTTTTCCATACCAAAGTCTCTGGCCCGATGGGTAACAAAAGCGCCTATTTCCTTAAATGAGCCCTCGTCTAGCAATAATTCAACCCTTTCTCTTGCAGTAAGTTTTCCTTTTTTGTGTTGGTTCTCTATTCTTTTTTTACCGCCCCCCAATAGCGCCTCTTTACGCTTTTGTTTTAACAATTCATACTTTTGCTGGTTCGTCATAGTAGCTTGGTTACATTTAGTTGTAATTCAACATTAATATAAAAGGAAATATAATCTAAACACCTTGTTAACAAAAAGATTAGACGATATTCCATTGAAATAGGCAAAACTTTTTTAGCTTTGCGCGATATTTTTAGTCTTCGTTATGCCTAAAATAGCTGTATTGGATTTGGGAACCAACACATTTAACCTGCTGCTTGCAGAAATGCGGCCTTCAGGTTATGAGATATTTTACAGCGAAAAACAAGCCGTTAAAATCGGTCAGAATGGCATAAGCGAAGGACTGATTGCCCCAGGCGCCATAGAAAGGGCCAGCAATGCTATGAAGGCATATCGTGAAATCATTCAAAAAGAAAGTATTGAAAAAGTATATGCATTTGCCACCAGTGCTTTTCGCAATGCGGCCAATGGCTGGGCGGTAAAATCTCACCTGGAAAATTTAACCGGTTTTGAAATCAAAATTATTACCGGTGATGTTGAAGCTACCTATATTTATCATGGTGTTAAAGATGCACTGAAAATTGGCGCTAAACCAGCGCTTATAATCGATATTGGGGGTGGTAGCGTAGAATTTATAATTGGGAATGACGACAAGGTTTTTTGGAAGTACAGTTTTGAAATAGGAGCACAAAGACTGTTGGACAAGTTTCATTTTAAGGACCCGATGCCGGTAGATCAGGTCAGTAAAATGGAAGAATATCTCAATCGCGAACTCAATCCCCTTTTTGATGCCTGTCACAAACATCGCATTTATACACTAATAGGATGCTCAGGTACATTTGACACATTGAGCAGCATATACCGGTGCGAGTATGATGTAGAGCATAAGGCTACGAGTACCGAATTTCCTATTACTATGGAAAGTTATTTTAAAATACACCGCGAAATACTTCATAAAAACCGTGAAGAAAGACTTCAGATTCCCGGCATGATACCCATGCGTGTAGATATGATCGTCGTTGCATCGTGCCTGGTGCGATATATCATCAAAAAAGCAAATATCGGCCATATGCGTGTGTCGGCATTTGCACTTAAAGAAGGGATGCTGGATTCAATTCATGCTGAACTGTACCATCAGCGAAGAATCTCTCTTTAACCACACAGATTTTTATCAAATATCATTTCCACCATTTTTTTATACAAAAAGATTGTTAATACTTATTTTTGCACCACTTTTAATCATTCGGCCGGTACAATTTTGCCATTAAAATTAATTGAACACATGCAGCAGTACGAATCACTTAAGTCATTCACCCGGGAAATTTTTGAGAAAATTGGTTGTAATAAATTCCACGCCGAACTGGCGGCTGATGTTTTGTTATCAGCTGACCTGAGGGGGGTTGACTCACATGGTGTAGCACGACTGTCAGGTTATGTCAGGCTATGGGAAGCCGGTCGAATTAATTCAAGCCCCAATATTAAAATAGTTCATGAAACGCCCTCCACAGCCGTAATTGATGGCGATAGTGGCCTCGGCCTGGTGGTAGCCCCGTTTGCAATGGATATTGCTATGGAGAAGGCAGAAAAATGTGGCACCGGTTGGGTATCTGTAAAAAACTCCAACCATTACGGCATTGCGGGTTATCATGCCATGAAAGCGATCGAAAAAGATATGATTGGTATGAGCATGACAAATGCCAGTCCGTTGGTAGCCCCAACTTTTTCTACAGAACGCTTACTTGGAACCAACCCCATTGCTGTGGCAATACCCACCGAAAATCAACCGCCGTTTATCGCGGACTTTGCAACGACTACTGCCGCAAACGGCAAACTTGAAATCCTGCAACGCAAAGGTGAAGATGCCCCGCTGGGATGGATACAGGATAAGCAAGGAAAAGGCAGTACCAACCCTCATGCGCTTAAAGAAGGTGGAGCGCTACTGCCCCTTGGGGGAGACCGGCTGCATAGCAGTCATAAAGGTTATTGCCTGGGGTCAATTGTTGATATTTTCAGTGCAGTTCTGTCGGGGGCCAATTACGGGCCGTGGGTCCCTCCGTTTGTAAGCTTTCTTCCGGTAGCCGAAGACCTTCCCGGCGAAGGCATCGGCCACTTTTTGGGCGCCATGCGAATCGATGCTTTCAGGCCTGCCAGGGAGTTCAAATCACATATGGATAAGTGGATTGGCCGGTTCAGGTCTGCCGAGAGTGTAGACGGTCAGGAAAAAGTATTAATACCGGGAGATCCGGAACGTGAAATGGAACAAATTCGTCTTAAAGAGGGGATTCCATTGCAGGAAAAGGTGGTTGAAGATCTTTTGGAGTTAAAAAAGAAATACGGTATCCCATCAAACTTTTAGAAGCCTCCAAAACCTGCTGAAAAACCAACTCTAATGATCCAGGGGCTATTGTATGGGCCTGGTATTACAGCGTTATTATCAAAATTGAAATTGTACATGGCAGAAATAAAGAAAGCCGAGTTCCTTCCCACTGGTTGAAAAAGGCCGCCGCCTCCATATGCCCCGTTAAAATCCCTTCTGGCTTTGTCGAGATCATTACCTGTATAATACTCATAATTTATGTATTCGTATTGAGCCTGAAGGAAAAATGGAGGGGCAACTATATATTGGGCAAAAATATTTCCTCCGTAGTCTGAGGTAGTAAGTTTTGGTTTAAATCGATTATCGCTTCTATACGTATACAACAATCCTAAACCAACTCCTAAACGTGGAGTTACACGGTAACCGACCATAGGGCTGACACTTACGAATGTTATATCCCCAAAACTTAAGCCCATTCCACCACCCCAAAATATTTTGTCACTCAATGAAGGTTTTGCAGCCTCTTCATTACTTTGAGCGATAGCATCTTGATTTAAACAAAATAAAAATGCGCTTATTAAGAGGAGATAGAATGATCTGTTCATTTTTTATTCAACCTCAATTACGTAAAGGTCCTCACTTTTTTTCTTCATCAAGTATTTCTCCCGGGCAAATTTTTCCAGCATCTCTTCATCGGTCAAAAGTTGCTCCCGATCTTCTTTTACTTCTTCAATTTTTTGTTGATAGAACTCTTTCTCTTCATTCAGGTCACTCAGTTTATTACGAAGCTTGAATTGCGCAATCAAATTATTGGAATCTAAAAACAACATCCAAACCAGAAATGAACAACCTGTAATGAAATAAAAATTACGTGCAAAAGGTGGGAGCTTTTTGAGCATATTAAAAAATGTTTGTTTAAAAATTACTGTCATCCGAGAAAAACATCAATGATTTTGACGGATAATGGAATAATACAATTGCGAGGCTATGATACCTCGCTAAAGTTCATGATGTTTGAAGTTACGACACAAAAAACATCATGTATAAAGGTACGAAACTTGCTGGTCAACCGGTACTTTGTCAATTACTTTCTTTTCTTTCACGCCAAATTGTGATCGACTGTGTAAAGGAACACGGCAGCGACCGCTACTATAAAACCCTGACCACATACAATCAACTTGTTTTTATGTTATATGGTGTAGTTACCAAGTGTCATTCATTAAACTGCTTATGCAAAAACCTGCTGTTCCTCGAAGATAAGCTGACCTATTTGGGCATAGATATGCTTCCGGCAGTCAGCACTCTGAGCGATGCCAATATCAATCGGGATAGCGAAGTATTTGCTTCCATATACAGGCAACTATATGAGCATTACAAGAAGGAGTTAAGTCCGGTGCAATGTAGTTTTCTAAAGGATGAAGTCGATACCAGCAAGGTGGCCATATTCGATTCATCGACCATTAGTTTATTTGTAGAGATTTTTAAAGGTGCCGGCAGGAATTCGCTAACCGGCAAAAAGAAAGGTGGTTTGAAAATCCACGCAAAAATGCCATTAGGCGGTTTTGTTCCTGACCTGGTGCATATAACAGAAGCGGCTTGTAACGACAAATCTTTTCTCGGACAGCTTGAAGTTGAAAAGGGCGATATTTATGTCTATGACAAGGGCTATGTTAACTACCAAAGATGGGGAGAGTGGACCAGGAAAGGTGCCTACTACGTCACCCGACTCAATGAAAATGCAGATTATGAGGTTTTATGCGGACAGCCCAACCATATCAGTCAATACGCTGATGGGGGAATCATCTCGGATCAGGAAATCCTGTTGGATCCCTCTGGAAGTGCCATAAGGGCACGTTTGATAGTGTGGAAGGACCCAGAAAGCGCACATGTGTTGAAGTTCGTATCCAATATGTTCAGTTATCGGGATAGTACCATAATCCTGCTATACAAGTACCGATGGAACATTGAGGTGCTATTCAAACGACTTAAACAAAACTTTGAGTTGGGCTATTTTTTCTCGGACAGCTCAGAAGGCATCAAAACCCAGATATGGATCGCACTGATAGCCAACCTGCTATTTTCGGTCATTCACAGACAGTGTAAAGAATCAGAACTATTTGTTACGATAGTAAATCTGGCAGCAATCAATATGGGCTCATATATCTCATTGATCAAAATAGTGAAGTCAGGGCGGTTGACTGGCATCGAACGTGATCTTAAAATAGTGCAACTGGATCTATTTCCTATCAATAAGGGGGGTGTTTTGCATAATCCCGGAAAATCACCTTAATCTTTAAGTATAAGCCCTTTTTTATCTAATTTTAATTTTAGTCGGATGACAGTA
>DNTA01000001.1 GCA_003500135.1 Cytophagales bacterium
CTGCGAAACTTGAGTAAATAAAAAACGGTCTATGGCGAACCACAGACCGCAATTTACATATTTCTTAGTTATTAATCCCTACTTTGGATTGTCACTGTTTCCTGGATCCAGCAACCTACTTTGTAATCCTGGCCTTTTTCCATATTGAAAGTGAATATTTCTTCAGTGGAAGGAAACTGAGCTTTTGAAGCGCTCATGCCGCTGCTGTCTCCGGCCTTACTGTACATGTTATATGCAGCGATATAAACCGCACGGTCATGCACGGGGTTCTCACCACCTTTACAGTCATTGAAACTATTGAAATACAAACTTCCTATGATAGAGTAGGCATCTTTTCTGGTTGGATCAACTGAAACCATTTGTAGTGCATAGTCACGGGCAGTTGATTTTCTGCCTTGTTTAGCATTGATCTTAGCAAGAGCTTCATAGGCATCTGCCTTTCTGGTATTGTCATCCGTAAGCGTAATGGCCTGCTCATAATATTTCGTAGCACAACCATAATCACCCTTTTCAACACATTTGGCGCCAATCAACTTGGCCAATCCGAATTCAGGTTTATTCTCATGTACTATCTTAACTGATTTCAAAAATATTTCAGAGTCAAGACATTTTCCGGCAAATGACAATTTCATAATGTTTTCTGCCAACGAAAGGTTGGTGGGGTCAGCTTCGAGCCTTGGCCCCAAAGAATTTTCGATCTTTTCACAATCCACATCGATAGTGGCAGCAAACAACTTATCCACGTTGTCCTGAATTGCATTTAGTCGATCATTAGGGTCATTTTCCTTTTTATAGTCTATTACATCACTTACCTCACCATAAATATCCAACACATCGTCGTCCGTTACGTTTCCACCGGTTTTTTTATAACGACGCAATGCGTCCATATATACCACCAGGTTTTGATCCCAGATTTCGTTGCCGTTAAGTTCAAATGTCTTTTTCGCAATTTCGAACAGCGTTTCATATCTGGAACGATCCGCTTTATAGAATTTATATGCATCGAATAGCTTTCGGTTATACACGCTGGCCTCTTCATTAAAGTATTTTACGCGTAGGTCATACATTACCATTACCGAATCCTGATACACCTTCTTTTGTGCTTCATCCTGCGTTTCGTCCGCAAGTCCGTCGTATATCTTTGCCCCGTTGATATAAATCGATTTGTTTAGGTCCGGAGCATTGATGAGCAACCAATGCAAATGATTGGCAGCTTTGCGATAATTGCCTTGCTTATAATTATCAGTATACAAAGCATTTTTAGTCTCAGCAGTTTCTTTGTCTTCCGGCCAATTCCATCCGGCTTGCGCCATTGCGCTTCCTGCTGCTAAAACTGTAACCAAGAATACAAAAAGCGATTTTCTCATAATATTCCCTTTTAATTAAATTTTCTTTGTTTTCTGTACCAACCAAACGACTGATCGTTAAAGCCAATACTTAATGATATTTTGTAATAGTCTTCCTGAATCGAGCCATTCTCAGTGGTTCCCATTTTTCCCCAATTGAACCCCAGATTAGCAGTCGATACTGCTCCGACTGGTAAAGATACCCCAAAATTAATACCAAAATCGTCAACTGTCGCACCATTTATCAAATATGGCGTTTGAGAATAGTAGCCTCCTAGCTGGTAAGTTACTCGTTTTAAGTAACTTGTGACAGATGTTGGGTCGGGCACAAATTTTCCTCCGATAATCATTTTATAGCTGTCACCATAGCTATTATTCTCTCCATTTTCATTTCTAAAAGCGCTGAACTGCTCGCTGTAAAAGTCCATTCCGATCATCCATTTGTACCCGCGCGAATAGGAGACCCCTGCTCCAAACTTTGATGGAAACTTCATCCTATTTTTCGTTTCACCCTGAAGCACCACGGTATCTGATACATTCTCTCCTATGTCTTGCTGAAATCGCAATTGTAATTCTTCAGTTGAAAATGCGTTTATATCCGCTGCGAAGTCATACGTCACTCCGAAATTTATGGAGTTTTTATCATTGACACGCCATTCATATGCTGCGCTTCCATTGAATTTAAAATCGGAAAACCTTGTTTTTAAGCTGTACACCGATGGCAAAAATGATTCTCCGGGTTCAGGGATCCAATTTATAACAGATAATCTCTCAATTGTACTAAACAGGTAAGTAACCTTTCCACCTACGTAAAAGTTTTTGAATGGAGTATATCCGGCTGCCATAAAAAGTTGTGCCGCACCTCCATTTCCTGTGTAATTATAAACCAAATTTCGTTGAGCTGATTCAAGGCTGTCGATAGTAAATATATCATAATTGACTGAACTGTAAGGGGCCAGGCCAATCATCATACCCATTTTCCCGGTCTTGATTGGAAAACCTAAGAGTATATAATTGGCGAAACCGGATCTAAAATTTTCATTAATTGAGCTGGTACGTACATCATTGTTTTCGTAGGTAAATGCTGCTTCAAAGCTTGTGAATGAATTTTTGGCCAACAAAGCAGGGTTTACCCAATTTAAAATCCATGGAGTGCCGTGGCTCAGACCCAACCCGCCCATATTCTGATTATAAATCAAGGCGTTTTCGTTAATTTTACCTATGCCAATAGCGGAATAAGGTGAGGCAGCCCTTTGACCAAAGGACAAATGATTGACCAGCAGTCCGAAAAAGACTGCACATAAAAAAATACTAAAGCTCCTCATTATGTTTCAGAATATGGTTTAAACCCATAAGTACTAATTCGGGAATTGCAAAGATGTGTGCTTTTAATTTAGATTCAAAAAATTTTGCGTCACCACCACTTAAAATAATGTTCAAATCATCAAATTTTTCCTTATAACGCGAAACAATGCCTTCTATTTCAGCTATTGTACCATTAATTACACCCGATAAAATAGATTTTTTAGTGCTCCTCCCAATCAGAGGCACTTCTGAAACACCAAGATCTACCAAAGGTAACCTGGAGGTATAATTATGTAGCGCCTTTAACCTCAATATGGCTCCCGGAGAAATACCTCCTCCATGAAATTCAGAGTTTTGGTCGATAAAATCGTAGGTAATGCAAGTTCCGCAATCAATGATCAAGTTATTTTTATTTGGAAATTTTGCCTGGGCGCCAGCCGCATTGGCCAACCGGTCACTTCCCAGGGTATCTGGTGTTTCATAATTGTTGGCAAAAGGCAATTGGGTGTTTTTGTCAAGCAAGTAAAGCGGGGCTTGCGTACTGAGCCTAACCATAAATTTCTCCAGTTTTTTACTTACCGAGCTGATCATCACGGACTTGGGCTCATACTGGCGTACAAGCTCCATTATCTCCTTTTTTTTCACTTCTCGTTTTACCAGAATCAGTCGATCCTCGTCAAAAAGACCAATTTTGGCGCTGGTATTTCCAAAGTCTATTACGAACCTCAATACGATATGCTTTGAATTTAAACGTCGCAAAAATGCAAAATTGAGTGGATTTTTTAAAACCTCCAATGCGCTATTTTCAATTGTTGGGTTATTTCATAAAGGTCTCTGCCATCCTTTTTATATCTTCGCTCCAAATATTATTAACTATGAAATCATCCTGGCGGGTAATTGGTTTAATGTCGGGCACGTCGCTTGATGGTCTTGATGCTGCATATTGTGGATTTACGAGAAATGATGATAAATGGCAGTATGAATTATTAGGTACTTTTTTTGTACCATACCCCCATGAATTACAAAAGGAACTACAGAATATCTATCACGAAAGCGCCCGGAACCTGGTTCATTGGAACCTTGAACTGGGTAAATGGTATGGAAAAGTCGTAAGGGATCAAGTCCTCCAAATGAAATGGCAACCGGATTTCATCGCCTCTCATGGACAGACGATTTTTCACGATCCGGCGAAAGGCTACACTACTCAAATTGGCGATGCTATGGCTTTGCATTTGGCTGCTGGTATTCCCGTTATTGCCGACTTCCGGCATTTAGATGTCCTGCTTGGGGGGCAGGGCGCCCCCCTGGTTCCTATCGGTGATAAACATCTATTTTCTGATTATGATTTCAGGTTAAATATAGGAGGCTTCGCCAATATTTCTTTTGAAAAAGACGGCGAAACCATTGCCTATGATATTTCTGCAGCCAACATCATAATTAATGACCTGGCGTGTAAACTTGGCAAACCCTATGACCACAATGGTGAGCTCGGCGCCAAAGGGATACTGGATCCTTTGTTGCTAAACACCCTGAATCAACTGGACTTCTATAAGGCCAAGCCACCGAAATCACTCGGATATGAATGGGTCGAAAATGAAGTGTGGCCGGCACTAAGCCAATCTGATCTTTCTCTTACTGATCAATTACACACGTACTACCACCATTTAGCCTTTCAGATCTCCAATGCCATTCTTAATCAAAAAGACAATGGAAAATTACTGATCACCGGCGGGGGGGCACATAATTCCTTTTTAGTTGAATTGATTCGTTATTACTCAAAAAATACCCGGATTATTTTACCTGACAAAAACATAATTGATTATAAGGAAGCAATAATTTTTGCATTTTTGGGGCTTCTTAGATGGCTCGGGGAGCCCAATACACTGAGTAGTGCCACAGGCGCTTCGCAGGACAGCTCCGGAGGCATCATTTATAACAACATACATCCAAAAAAATAAAAATTAGAATGAAGAAGTTGCTAAAGGAGTTTGAGGATAAAAATCCTGAAATTGTATTTGAATGGAACGACCCCGAAACCGAGGCGAGTGGTTGGGTAGTAATAAATTCATTGCGTGGCGGCGCCGCTGGTGGAGGTACCCGTATGCGACCGGGGCTGGACCGTGGCGAAGTAGTGGCACTGGCCAAAACCATGGAAGTGAAATTTACCGTTTCTGGGCCGGAAATAGGTGGCGCCAAATCAGGTATAAACTTTGATCCAAACGACCCCAGGAAAGAAGGCGTATTGAAAAGGTGGTACAACGCCGTAACCCCATTGCTGAAAAACTACTATGGCACCGGAGGCGACCTGAATGTTGATGAGATTCATGAAGTTATACCCATTACCGAAGAGTTTGGGGTGTGGCATCCGCAAGAGGGCATAGTGAATGGGCATTACAAAGCCACAGAGCCGCAAAAAATAAAAAAACTGGGGCAGTTGCGGCAGGGGGTGGTAAAAGTGGTGGAAGACTATCATTTCAGCCCAAGGATTGAATCGAAATATACTATAGCCGATATGATCACCGGTTATGGAGTCGCCGAAGCTGTGAAGCACTACTATACCCTATGGGGTGGCGCCCTGGAAACTAAAAGAGCCATTATTCAGGGGTGGGGAAATGTTGGAGCCTCCGCTGCATTTTATCTGGCGCGTGAAGGAGTAAAAGTTGTTGGCATTATTGATAGAGTTGGTGGACTAATCAACGAGGAAGGGTTTTCGTTTGATGAGATCAAAACATTATACCTGAACCGTAAAGGCAACCAACTCAATGCAGAAAACCTGATCCCATTTGAGAAAATCAACGAAACCATTTGGTCTTTGCCCCATGATATATTTATTCCGGCTGCGGCAAGCAGGCTGATCACGAGGAACCAGGTAGAGGCCATGATAGATAATGGACTAGAAGTAGTATCATGTGGGGCTAATGTGCCTTTTGCCGACCCTGAAATATTTTTCGGCCCGATAGCAGATTTTGCCGATGAAAAAGTGTCTATTATTCCTGACTTTATTGCCAACTGTGGTATGGCTCGTGTATTTGCCTATTTGATGCAGAGCAATGTGGAAATTACCGACGATGCCATCTTTCGTGACGTCTCTGAAACCATTCATGAGGCCCTTGATCAGGTGAGAAAAGACCACAAAGAAAAAACAGGTATTGCCAAGGCAAGCTTTACAAAAGCCCTGGAAAAATTGATGTAAGCCATCTGTACGCTAAATGCGGCAAAACTTAATTGAATTATTTGATATTTTTCCTTTTTTTGCCGTTTTTAGCGTCGCTTTTGAGCAATACTTGATAGGGGTTGAACCTTAAAAAAATCCTAAATTTTAATTCCATTACCCAATGAGGACACTCATTTTTTCTGTCTTTGTATGTTTAACCCTGATTTCTCAGCCTGTTTTATCAAGTGAAGTAAGAACTGATGAAAATGTTAGGGCTATTGAAAAAGTAGACCAACATTCATCAGACCAAAATAGTGAACACGCTTCACACGAAGCGCATGAAAGTGAAGGGCATGAAGTACCGGGATGGGCGGTCATACCGTTTGTTATACTACTTTTAATGATTGCTACCGGCCCACTTTTTTATGAGCATTTCTGGCATCACAATTATCCGAAAATTGCTATTGCGTTGGCAGCGATAGTTGTTTTGTATTACATATTTGCATTAGGAGATGTTTCTCACCCGATCCACGCACTATTCGAATATGTACAATTTATCGCCCTGCTCACTGGCCTATTTGTTGCCTCCGGAGGAATTCAAATAGATATTGACAAAAAGTCAACTCCCATGGCCAATGTAGCCATACTTGCCATTGGCGCCATTATTGCCAATATAATCGGAACAACCGGGGCCAGTATGCTGCTAATCCGGCCATTTATCCGTTTAAATGAAAACCGTATTCAGGCCTACCATATCGTATTTTTTATATTTGTAATTAGCAACGTGGGCGGTTCTTTAACACCCATTGGTGACCCACCACTCTTTCTTGGATTTTTAAAAGGTGTTCCATTTTTCTGGACACTCACCCATAATGTTCTGGCCTGGGCATTTGCCATAGTTGTACTTTGTGCTGCGTTTTATTGGTTTGACAAAAGAAACAAAAAATTAAATATTCTGGCAGAACCGCATACACCAACCGGTAAAATCGAATTGAAAGGGACAAAAAACTTTGCCTGGCTTGCCATTGTAGTTATTGCGGTCTTTCTGGATCCTAATGTGTTCGAATGGGTGCCGGCAATACACTATCACGGGCAAAAATTTTCTTTCCTGCGGGAAATAATAATGCTTTCAGCAGCATATTTTTCGTACAAATTTGCTAATAAGGATGCCCTTAAATTCAATGAATTTAATTTTGAACCGATTCGAGAAGTCGCCTTCATCTTTATCGGTATATTTGGCACAATGATGCCCGCCCTTGAACTGGTCGGGAACTTTGCCAAATCGCCGGCCGGAGCTCAGCTAATCAGCCATAATACACTTTATTGGGGCACTGGATTACTTTCAGGTTTTCTGGATAACGCACCAACCTACCTTAATTTCCTGGCGGCGGCCATGGCCTCAAAAGGCGCTGAAATCAATAACATTGAGCAAGTAAGACAGTTTGCTGAAGGAGGGTTTGAGGATTCTGTATTACTGCTGAAATCCATATCCATTGCCGCTGTATTCTTTGGGGCTTTTACTTATATCGGAAATGGCCCGAACTTTATGGTCAAATCTATTGCTGAACAGGTAGGCATTAAAATGCCCTCCTTTTTTGGCTACATTATCAGGTACTCAATTCCGGTCTTGCTACCTCTTTTGATTATTGTTTGGATAGTATTTTTTCTGTTCAGATAGAAAATTAAAAAAGCCGGTCCCCTTATGAAGATACCGGCTTACTAAAATTTCCATATCCCAGACTGTTTAAGCCCTATTACATTTTTTAAACTTCTTATGATGAAACCAACTGGCTTACCTCCTCATTGATCATTTTCCATCTGGCAGCGTCCATTCTGGCGCCGATTACCTCAATTACTTTACCCGCTACTAATGAGCCTATGGCCCCGCATTTGTCAAACGGCAGATTCCTTACCAATCCATATAGAAATCCTGCGGCATAAAGATCCCCGGCTCCAGTGGTGTCCACGCTTTCTGCCGTAATGGGTTCGATTTCGTATACTTTACCCTCCGATTTTACCAGTGATCCCTTTTTACCGGTTTTCACAACGGCGATTTCACATTTCGACGCCAGCTCTTCAAGCGCCTCTTGAGGTTCCTTGCCAGTGAGGGCACGCGCTTCTTCTTCATTGGCGAAAACAATATCTACATACTCTTCAATAATCGAATTCAGAAATTCCACATTGGTTTCAACTACATTATAGCTGGCAGTATCAACAACTACTTTCATTGAAAGCTTTTTGGCCAATTTTACGGCTTCTTCAATAAGCGCATGGTTTTGAACGAGGTAGCCTTCAAGGTATAAATAATCGTAATCTTTGAAGTCGTCTTCCTTCAAATCATCGGGGCTCAATTCTATGGCAGCGCCCAGGAATGTGGCAAATGTTCTTTCGGCATCATTACTAATCAAAGCCACTGCACGACCGGTTTGGGTATCGGTGATGCCCATTTTCGTTTCTATTTGACGATCCTGAAGTTGATTTTGAAAAATTTGACCAAATTCATCCTTGCCAATTTTACCGATGTAGCCGCATGGAGCTCCCAAGTTGGCCAGTCCGTCAATTGTATTGGCCGCGGAACCTCCCGAATTGATCTGTTTCGCCAGATTTTTGGCTCCTTCCAAAACCTCATTCGATTTTTGATCGTCGACCAGTTGCATGCTGCCTTTTGGTAAATTGTATGTCACTAAAGTATCATCGCTCTCAAGACGGATCAATACATCGACCAGGGCATTGCCAATTCCTAATATTTTTTTCATTTTTTATGAGTTTAAAAACTACTGATAATGCAAAGCGCCACAAATTGTACTTTGATAATTATAGATCAAAAAGGCCAAGGTTCAAACCTTTCAGGGCCTCATTTTTATATTGTGTATCTACCAAAACAGAAACATTGTATTTGCTGCCACCATAGGAGATCATTCGTACAGGTACTTGTTCTATTGAGCTAAAAATCCGTGGCACAATCCCTTTTATTTCAGCTATCCTGTTACCTACAATACAAATTATGGTCTGCGACCTGTCTATCATGACTTCCCCGAACACATTGAGCTCCTCTACGATTTCAGATAAATATTTATCATTGTCGATTGTAAGGGAAACAGCCACCTCTGAAGTGGTGATCATGTCAATCGGTGTTTTATATTTTTCGAATACTTCGAAGACACGTCGCAAAAAACCATACGCCAATAACATACGGGTAGATTTGATCCGAATTGCTGTAATGCCATCTTTGGCCGCAATGGCTTTTATTTCTTTCTCTTTTTCGATTGAACTGATGGTGGTACCGGGAGCATCAGGAGCCATTGTATTTTTTAGCTGCACCTTCACTTTATATTCTTTTACCGGTATTATAGATGAAGGGTGTAGAATTTTGGCGCCAAAATATGCCAACTCTGATGCTTCATTAAAAGAAAGGTCGGCAATTGGGAATGTCTTATCCACTACCCTGGGATCGTTGTTGTGCATCCCATCAATATCGGTCCATATTTCAACTTTTTCTGCACTTAATGCAGCGCCGAGCAATGTTGCCGTAAAGTCGCTGCCACCCCGCTTAAGGTTATCGATTTGTTTCTCTGAATTCAGACAAATATAGCCCTGGGTAATAAACAGGTTCCCATTTGGATTTTTAGAAATCAGGTCATTTAAACTGACTTTGATATAGTCAAAATCAGGCTCATCATCTTCATTTATGGCCATAAACTCGAGCGCCGGCAACATCTCGGAGTGAAAATTTTGTTCTTGCAGGTAGTAATGGAACATATGGGTAGACATAAGTTCCCCTTGTGCCAATAACGCTTTTTCATCGACATCATTAAATTCCTTTTGGATAAGCGATCGCATAAAATCGAAATGTTTGTTGATCATTTTGACCGCTCTTGACCTGGAGGGCTCATTTTGATATAATTCATCAACAAACCGAAGATAGTGATCGCAAAGAGATTCGATGATCTTTTTTGCCTCCTGAAGTTTTTTATTACGCAATTGAAGCCCTATTTCTACCAGGCTATTTGTTGTGCCGGAAAGAGCAGAAAGCACTACGATTTTTGGAAGATCATCGCCCGTAACGATTTTTGCCACCTTTCTCATACGGTCAGGGCGGCCCACAGATGTGCCGCCAAATTTGAGAATCTTCATAATTAAAAAAACTTACTTAGGTTTCAATTAGGTTCACGTTTTAGAATCCCAGCATTTTAATTGCTGTAATCGCAGCTTCATCACCTTTATTACCGTGTTTTCCTCCTGCCCTGTCAATTGCCTGTTGCTTTGTACCAGGTGTTAATACGCCGAAAATTACCGGCTTATTGAACTTGAGACCCACATTGGTAATACCCTGAGCCACTGCCTGGCAAATAAATTCAAAGTGCCTTGTTTCGCCCTGTATTACACAACCCAGGCAAATAACGGCATCAATATCTTTTTTTTCTGCCATCCATTGTGCCGCCAGGGTAAGCTCAAAACTACCGGGCACCATTTTTTTGATAATATTTTCCCTGCTTGCCCCGTTTTGTATCAATGTTTCCCAGGCCCCTGAATAAAGGGATTCGGTTACATCGCTGTTCCACTCAGAAACGATGATGGCAAATTTTCTATCCGCTATCGGAGTGATATTGGCCGAGGTGTATGTGCTTAAGTTTTTTTCTGTTGATGCCATATTTTAAAAATTAAAAAAGGGATAAAGCACTCGGCCTTATCCCTCCCCATAAATTTTTTTTATCAATAAGACCTAGCTATCCAGTTTGCCTTTTAATCTGGCCTTATGTTTTCGCGCAGCATGAATTTCATTTGATTTAGGGTATTTGGAGACCACCGCATCATAACAATTCACTGCATTTTCCAAATCGCCGAATGATTCATAAGCAACAGCTGCTTTCATCCAGTATTGAGGACTGATATATTCATTGGGCTCGTAACTGGCCGCCTTTTTATAAAATTTAGCTGCCTCGTTCGCATTTCCCTGTTCCATATAAGCGTCACCGATTAATGCAAATGCTCGGCCCTGAACAAGTAAATCGTCTGATTTAAACTTTTTCAAATGATCTATGGCCTCTTGGTAATCAGGTTCCGACTGCCTCATATAAATCACACCAGCATAGTAGTGGGATAAGTTGGCTCCTTCGCTTAGTGGATATTCATCGATTATATCAAGGAAGCCGAAATGGTTGCCATCTCCTAATAAAGCTTTTTGGAGGCTATCGGCCTCAAAGTAAAATTGTGCCTGGAACATATCGTTCTGGGCCTTTTCATCTTGTTGATTCTTGAAATATTTGTAGCCCAAAGCGCCAACAATTATGAGTGCAATAATACCCCCAATAATAAAAACCTGCTTTTTATTTTTTTCCAGGTACTCTTCACCCTTACTCAATCGATCGGCGAGCGCATCAGGATTTTCAAGCAATTCATTTCCCTTGTTGGCTTCTTTTCCTTTTTTAACCATGTCGTTCTAAAAATTCAGGGTGCAAAAATAGCGCTTTTTCACATTAAAAAAATGTTCCGGCTGTTTATTCCATAATAAATGGATAATCGTCCTGTACATAAACGTCTTTAAATGCTTCTTCAGGATCTGGCCATGGTGATTCCTCGGCAAACTTCACACTATCTTCCACCACTTTTTTAATTTCCTTATCCATTTCCTCGAGCTCCTCTTCTGTGGCGAATTTATTCTTTAATAAGGCATCTTTCGTTTGCTCCAGGGGATCGCGTTTCTTGTAGGCTTCAACTTCTTCTTTGGTGCGGTATTTTGCCGGATCAGACATTGAATGCCCTTTATATCTGTAGGTCCTGAATTCTAATAAATAAGGCCCTTTTCCTTCGCGAACATGTTTGGCTGCTTCAGCTACTGCATTGTGCACGTTTTCAACGCTCATCGCATCAACGGGCTGTGACGGCATATCGTATGATTCTCCTAAGGTATACAGTTCGTGAACATTTGACGATCGCTGCACACTGGTCCCCATGGCATAACCATTGTTCTCAATAGCAAATATGACGGGTAGTTTGTAGTGCATGGCCAAATTGAATGCTTCATGCAAAGCTCCTTGCCTAGTGGCTCCGTCACCCAAATAAGTGATACAAAGGTTATCCGTCTTTTTGTACTTTTCTGCAAACGCCAGGCCAATACCTAAAGGTATCTGGCCACCAACAATGCCATGACCTCCGTAAAAATGTCTCTCTTTGTCAAACATGTGCATGGATCCCCCTTTCCCTTTCGATATGCCAGTAGCTTTTCCAAATAGTTCGGCCATCACTACATTTGGGCCTGAACCCAACGCTAAAGGGTGGGCGTGGTCACGATATGCCGTAATATAACTATCACCTTCTTTTAATGCCGAAACTGCTCCGGCAGCACAGGCTTCCTGGCCGATATACAAATGGCAGAAACCTCTTATCTTTTGCCTTCCATACAACTGCCCTGCCTTTTCTTCAAACCGGCGCATTAACAAAATGCTCTTGTGCCAGTTCAAATAGGTCTCTTTTGAAAATTGTGTTTTTTTCGAAGATGTTTTCTTTTCTTTTGCGCTTGCCATCTTGTCTATCGTTAAAATCTTATTTTTGCAATGCCAATTGATAAGCCGATGCGTCCAGGCTTTATTTTGACCTGCGAAATTAAATAAAATCATTCAACAAAGAAATTAATGTTCCTTGAAAATATCTATTTGAACAATTTTAAAAACTATTCGGAAGTATCATTAACATTTTCTGAGGGCATCAATTCTCTGGTGGGAAAAAACGGAAGCGGTAAAACCAACCTGCTCGATGCGATTTATTATCTGTGTTTTACCAAGAGCGCCTTTAATGCAATAGATATTCAGAACATACGGCATGAACAGCCTTATTTTGCAATTCGCGGTCGAATGAAAAAACATGAACATGATTATGCTGTGTCGTGCAGTTTGAAAACTGGTCATAAAAAGCGGTTGAAACTAAACAATAAAGATCTGGACCGTGCCAGTGAACTGATAGGCCTGTTTCCGGCAGTATTGATAGCTCCCAATGACGGTAGCATTATTACTGAAGGCAGTGAAATGCGACGTAAATTTTTTGACGGCATGATGTGTCAGCTTTCGAGGACTTACCTGCAAAATTTGGTGCACTATAATCATACACTCAAGCAAAGAAACACCCTGTTGAAATTGTTGGCAGAAAACAGTAACCCGGATGCTGATTTGCTGGATACCTACGATGTACAAATGATTGTTAAAGGCACTCAGATCTATCACCATAGGAAAAACTTCATTGAGAAGTTTACTCATTTACTTAACAAACACTACGATTTTATTTCAAGTGAAAAAGAGCACGTCTCCTGTAAGTACAAATCTGACCTGGATCAAAATGAATTTAAATTGCTGCTAAGGGAAAGTCGAAATAGGGATGTATCCCTTCAACGAACCTCCAGGGGCATCCATCGTGATGACGTGATATTTGAAATAGATAACTACGCATTGAAAAAATTCGGATCGCAGGGCCAGCAGAAGTCTTTTTTGATAGCTTTGAAACTTGCCCAGTTCGATATAATGGAGCAGGACACCAATACTAAGCCAATACTGATGCTCGACGATATTTTTGATAAACTGGACGACGACCGAATAGGGAAACTTCTCAAACTGATTGATGACCACTTCTTTGGCCAGGTATTCATTACTGATGCCCGTCCTGAGCGAACCATGCAGTTTTTAAACAGAGTTGAGAGCCCGAAGAAAATATTTGAAATTGAAGATGGTTTCGTAATAAGAGAAAGAAGCTATGAAAGCTAATCGCCCCAAATCAAATTTATTCGAAAATGGGTGGTTATTATCGCTGTGGAATATTGTACATTTACCAATTAAATGCTTTCTAATATGGCCTATCGCAAAAAAGATGACAAAAGGGAAGAACGCGCAACCCCGCTAAAAGAAGCTTTTAATAAGCTATTGCATAGCTATGAAATCAAAGACAAATACGAAGCCAACAAGCTCGTGTTGTCGTGGAAAGAACTAATGGGCCCCACTATTGCCAACCGAACCGAAAAAATATATTTACTCGACCACACTTTGCATATAAAATTGTCGTCTCCCCACCTCAGGCAGGAAATGTTGATGTCGAAACAACGTGTACTGGATATCATTGCTGAAAAGTTTGGAAATGACCTGGTAAAAGATATCAGGTTTTACTGATCCCTACACTAGTGTGCCTGCAACCAGTTTTCACCGAAACCAACACCTATTTCCATTGGCACTTCTAATTCAATTGCTGTTTTCATGAAATGTGGAATTTTTTCTTCCATCAATTCCTTTTCACTCTTGTGCACATCAAATACCAATTCATCATGCACCTGAAGTATCATCTTCGATTTCAGTTTTTCTTTCTGCATCCATATATCGATATCGATCATGGCTTTTTTGATCATATCGGCGGCACTGCCCTGAATAGGTGCGTTTATAGCATTTCTTTCTGCAAAACCCCGCATAGTCGCATTTTTTGAATTGATATCCCTCAAAAATCTCTTTCGCCCCATAATGGTTTCCACATATTCATTTTCTTTGGCTTCATTGATCACACGGTCCATGTATTTTTTTACCGAAGGAAACTCGGCAAAATATGCTTCAATGATATCTGCTGCTTCCTTTCGCGGTATGGCCAGTCTCTGTGATAAACCAAATGCTGAAATCCCATAGATAATGCCGAAATTGGCCGTTTTAGCCTTGCGGCGCATATCATCATCTACTTTATCCAATGGTACTTTGAAAATTTTTGAAGCGGTAGTAGCATGAATATCACGCCCCTTTTTAAATGCTTCGATCATGTCTTTATCTCCGGAAAAATCGGCCATGATCCGTAGTTCAATCTGGGAATAATCCGCCGCCATTAGAATAAAATCATCATTCCTTGGAACAAATGCTGTTCGGATCTCCCTACCTTTGTCTGTACGGATCGGGATATTCTGAAGGTTTGGGTTTGTACTGCTCAACCTTCCCGTTGCTGCTACTGCCTGGTTATATGAAGTATGTATGCGGCCATCATTTTTGCTGATCAACGCAGGTAAAGCATCCACATAGGTAGATTTTAGTTTTTTAAGTTGTCGAAAATCGAGGATTTTCTGGGCAATATCATGATCTGAAGCCAGATCGGCCAAAATCTCTTCTCCGGTGGCATATTGCCCGGTCCGGGTCTTCTTTGGCTTTTCCACCAGTTTCAAATTGTCAAATAAGACCTCACCCAGTTGTTTGGGGGATGCAATGTTGAACTCCTGACCCGCTATTTCATAAATTTCTTTCTCAATTTTACCACTTTCCTCTTCCAGCTCTTTTGAAAGTTCGGCCAGCCTTTCTTTGTCGACTTTTACACCTTCATATTCCATTCTGGCCAAAACCGGAACTAGTGGCATTTCCAATTCATGAAATAGCTTCTCCAAACCTTTTTCCTTAATAATCGGAGCAAACTTTTCTTTGAGTTGGTTGGTGATGTCAGCATCTTCGCCGGCGTATTCAACTATTTTTTCGGCAGGCACATCGCGCATATTGCCTTGTTTTGCGCCCTTTTTCCCAATAAGTGTTTCAATGGATACCGGTAGGTAGTTCAGGTAATTTTCAGCCATTATATCCATGCCATGGCGTGTTTCCGGATCAAACAGGTAATGAGCGAGCATGGTGTCAAACAATTCACCATGTACTTCTATGCCGTAATTCATAAGCACCATGATATCGTACTTAATATTCTGACCGGTTTTACCAATTTTATCATTTTCAAAAACCGGTTTCAGAGGCTTTAACTTTTTTTGAGTCTCTTTTTCATCAGCAGGACAGGGAATATAATATGCTTCTCCTTCCGAATACGAAATCGCGACACCAACCAGTTCAGCTTCCCTGGCACTTAGTGATGTAGTTTCCGTATCGAAACAAAAAGAAGGTTGTTTCCCCAGATATTTTGCCAGTCTTTCTACCTCAGAAACACTATCTACCAAATGATAAGTATGCACAGTATTAAAAAGGTTTCTCTTGTCGGGTTCAATTTCTTCTACCGGACTTTCCTCATCTGATTTTGCGCCCGAATCGAACATTGAAAGTTGAGAATCTTCCGGTCGTACGATCTTTTCGGCTGTTCCGAAAACACGTTTAGCCACTGTACGGAATTCCAGTTCACCAAATATGTTTTTCAAAGCTTCCTCGTCAAAATCTGTGTATTCCAGATCTTTCTCATTGAAATCAATTGGAACTTCCGTATTAATTGTGGCGAGCTCTTTCGATAAAATCCCCTGTTTTCCAAATTCCTCAACACGCTCTTTCTGTTTCCCCTTTAATTTATCCGTGTTCTTGACAAGATTCTCAATTGATCCAAACTCCTTTAGAAATTTGACGGCAGTTTTAGCGCCCACCCCTGGAATACCGGGAATGTTATCCACACTATCCCCCTGTAAGCCAAGGATATCACGCACCTGGTCTACATTTTCAATATCGAATTTTTTTAATACTTCCGGTATGCCCAATATATCGACCGCGTTGCCCATATAAGCTGGTTTGTAGAGAAATATTTTTTCCTCAACCAGCTGGGCATAGTCCTTATCAGGCGTCATCATATAGACAGTATAGCCACATTTAGCTGCCTTTTTAGCCAATGTACCAATGATATCATCAGCTTCATAGCCGTCCAGTTCGAGCACCGGAATATTAAACGCTTTGACCAGTTCTTTTACTTTTGGAGTGGCAAAAAGGATATCCTCAGGAGTTTCCTGTCTTTGGGCTTTATAATCTTCATATTTTTCGTGCCTGAAGGTAGGCGCATGTGTATCGAATGCCACTGCTATATGGCTGGGATTTTCTTTATTAAGGATTTCGAGCAATGAATTGGTAAAGCCCAGCACAGCGCCAGTATTTTGACCTTTTGAATTAATGCGTGGGTTTTTGCTAAAGGCAAAATGCGCCCGGTAGATCAACGCCATGGCGTCGAGTAAAAAAAGCTTCTTCTCGTTTTTGGACATACTCAATGTATAATTTCGAAAGGAAACCTGAAATTAATGGATTAATAAGGAAAAGAAAACAAATATTCTTATTCGTGATAGAGTAGGTATAAAAGTGTTTCGCCAACGGCCTGGAGAGTGTATTTATCAATGATATCCATATCATCCTGGTGTGTATGATGATAATTGCCAAAATAATAATGTTTAGAATTAGGATCGTACTCTACTATGTTGATCATAGGTATTTTGGCGTCACGGTTTACGAAAATATGGTCATCCATTATACCCGGGCTATTTTCTCGAATAAAGTAACCGTCGTATCCAAGATCACGCGCCTTTTTCCATACCTTTTTTACCACTTTTGGCGCATATTGCATCGATCCTCCTTCCTGGTAAAATCGTGCATTTTTTCCTCCTACCATATCAAGTAAAATGCCATAGTAAGCATTATAACCTGGTTCATGCGGGTTTTTGGCCCAGTACTGAGAACCCAGGCACCACCAGATCTGCATTCTTCCATTCTTCAGTGGCGGCTGATCAATATCTTCATGCTCACCATAATCCTCTCCATCAAAAAGAATGAGATCAACACCTACCTCTGGCTTTTTATTGCTGGCAAAATTTCGTGCAATTTCGAGAAGAACTGCCACTCCACTAGCTCCGTCATTGGCGCCTAATATCGGTTCATCCCGATCAACGGTATCTTTATCTGCATATGGGCGTGTGTCCCAATGGGCTGCCAACAGAATTCTTTTGGGATTTTCTGAATTGTAGCTCGCAATAATATTGCGTAGTTGGAGCAGGGTACCATCGTAAGCCGTTTCATTAAATACCTGCTGCTCAACATTAGCCCCGTATGATTTAAGCTGCTTCACAAGGTAGTCGCCACATTGATGGTGCGCAGCCGTATTGGGCACCCTCGGCCCGAAATCCACCTGTTTTTGTATAA
The DNA here is from genome assembly GCA_003500135.1 of Cytophagales bacterium. Taxonomy (GTDB): domain Bacteria; phylum Bacteroidota; class Bacteroidia; order Cytophagales; family Cyclobacteriaceae; genus UBA10427. The sequence continues at coordinate 17,685 of DNTA01000001.1, forward strand.
AGTTGTAGGCAGAATCGCTGTTGAACGAAGGCACAGTGATAGAATGTTGAACCTTTATCGATCGGCTGGTATCCACCTTTTTGGACTCCGGACTGCAGCCCCCCAAAACAACAAACGATATGTATAGTAGCAGCGAGTAGAATTGTTTCATACACTATTCTTCATATGCCCAGTCTATTTTATCTTTCATATCTTTCAATACGATACCTCGTTCCTTCAGCAATGACCTTATTTCATCTACTTTATCATAATTCTTTTCGGCCTTCGCTTCGGCATACAATTTAAGTAGAATATCCAGAATGCCATCGACATCTTCCGGTTTTTCCTCTCTTAATCCCAATACATTTTCGACAAAATCAGCAAATGTATTAATCAGTTTTTCAAAACCTTCTTTTCCTAATTCGCCAAATTTTAGGTTTTTGGTTTGCAGTGAATTGATCTTTTTGAGCAGGTTAAATAATTGTGCAATAACCCTGGCTGAATTGAAGTCATCGTTCATTGAACGATAAATGTTTTCAATGATCTGATCGATTTGCTTGAGTACTTTTTCATTTAGCCCGCCACCGTCTTCGGTATATTCCAATGACTTGGCGATGCGTAAACCATTGATGAGCTTTTTATAACCTTTTGCAGCTGCTTTGAGCGCCTCATTACTAAAATCAAGTGTGCTCGAATAATGCGATTGCAGCATAAAGAAACGAACGGTCATTGGGCTGTATGGCTGATCAAGAAGTTCATGCTCTCCGGTTACCAATTGATGTGGCAGGAATGAATTGCCCAGTGATTTGCTCATCTTTTGCCCATTTACGGTAAGCATGTTGGTATGCAGCCAGTATTTAACCGGACTCTTACCAGTGGCGCCTTGCGACTGTGCTATTTCACATTCGTGATGTGGGAATTTAAGATCCATACCACCACCATGGATATCAAATGTCTCACCTAGATATTTGGCGCTCATAACCGAACATTCGAGGTGCCAACCGGGAAAACCCACACTCCAGGGTGAATGCCAGCGCATAATATGTCCTTTAACCGCTTTTTTCCATAATGCAAAGTCCACAGGATTGCGCTTTTCATCCTGGCCATCCAAAGTGCGCGAGCCCGACATGAGTTCTTCCAATACCCGGCCAGATAGTTCGCCGTAATGGTTATTTTCGTTGTATTTGGATACATCAAAATATACGGAACCATTTACTTCGTATGCCAGGCCTTTATTCATCAGGGCTTTGATCATCTCTATCTGCTCCACTATATGACCAGTGGCGGTAGGTTCAATATCTGGCGGTAAAATATTAAAGAGTTCCATCACGTTGTGGAAATCATTGGAGTAGCGCTGCACGATCTGCATGGGCTCCAGGTTTTCGAGACGTGCCTTTTTGCCTATTTTATCTTCTCCTTCATCAGCGTCGTCGGTCAGGTGACCTACGTCTGTTATATTACGCACATATCTAACCTTGTACCCCAGATGTTGAAGGTACCTGTAAATGACATCAAAGCTTAAAAAAGTACGGACATTGCCAAGATGTACATCGCTATATACGGTAGGGCCACATACATACATACCCACAAAAGGTGGATTGATGGGTTGAAACTCTTCTTTCTGCTTGGTAAGCGAATTATATACTTTTAAGGGTATTTGCATGCGGCAAATTTAGCAATTTAGAGTTAAGCAGAAATGGAAAATTCATCGTTTGAACAAAAAGCTTGATTCAAAGGCTTATGGCACCTTTTCTTTTTATTAAAAAATACCATTGCTTTTGTTTATTTAATTAATTAAGTAAATTTGCATCGAATTTGGAACGCCAAAGGGGACCTGAGTCCCCTTTTTTATTAGGCCGGATATGGAAAACCAGGAAATAGCTCAACACATAGCTACGCTAGCCAACGAGAGCTTTCATAAAGAAGGTCTTTATCTCGTTGATGTGCTTGTGAAAGGCCATCCAAACAGCCGAAAAATTATTGTATTGCTAGATGCTGATGGAGGGCTTAATATAGATGATTGCTCCATCCTGAGTAAAGCGCTCTCTTCAAAGTTGGATGAAGTAGATTTTGTGTCGGGTAAATATACCTTGGAAGTAAGTTCACCAGGGTTGGACCATCCGCTAAAATTAAAAAGGCAGTATCCAAAAAACGTCGGAAGAAGCCTGAAAGTAATTACCATCGGAAATGAGACGATTGAGGGGGTTCTTAAAGAGGTGACTTCTGATGAAATAACGCTGGAATTAATTAAAAACAAAAAAGCAAAAAATAAAACGGGAACCGGGGAACGAACCATCCCTTTCGGAGAAATTGAAAAAACGTTTGTGTTGGTTACCTTTTAAAATACTGAAATGGAAAATGCAACATTAATTGAATCGTTTGCCGATTTTGCAAGGCATAAGAATGTCGATCGTCCTACGATGATCAGAATTCTGGAGGATGTATTCAGAACAATGATCCGTAAAAAATACAAAACGGACGACAACTTCGATATTATTATCAATGCCGACAAAGGTGACCTTGAAATCTGGAGATTTCGGGAAATCGTAGACGACAATTCGGAGGACATCTGGGACCATGATAAGATCAGTCTTTCAGAAGCTCAAAAAATTGAACCTGACTTTGAGATAGGTGAGGAAGTAGCCGAAGAGATAAAGCTCGAAGACTTTGGTCGCAGGGCCGTAATGACTGCACGCCAAACCCTGATCCAAAAGATAAAGGATTTGGAAAAAGACAATCTTTTCCAAAAATATAAAGACCTGGTCGGTGAGATCATTATTGGCGAGGTTTACCAGATCTTAAGCAAGGAGGTATTGTGTATTGATGGTGAAGGAAACGAACTTATTCTTCCAAAAAACGAACAAATACCTAAGGACAGGTTCAGAAAAGGCGATACTGTTCGTGCGATCGTTCACCGTGTAGAGATGGTAAATGGTAATCCCAAAATCATTCTTTCGCGCACCTCTCCTGTATTCCTGGAGCGTTTGTTTGAAAATGAAGTCCCCGAAGTTTTTGATGGATTAATCACTATTAAAAACGTAGTGCGCGAACCCGGTGAAAGAGCCAAAGTAGCCGTAGAATCGTACGATGACCGCATAGACCCCGTGGGTGCATGTGTGGGGATGAAAGGATCCCGAATCCATAGTATTGTACGGGAACTGCAAAACGAAAACATTGACGTTATCAACTTCACTGAAAATCTAGACCTATTCATATCACGTGCGTTAAGCCCTGCTAAAATAAGCAGTATCAAAATGATTGAAGACGAAGGTCGTGTGAGTGTCTTTCTTAAACCGGACCAGGTTTCACTGGCTATCGGTAAAGGAGGACATAACATAAAACTGGCCAGTAAACTGGTTGGCTATGAAATTGACGTATTCAGAGATCTTGAAGGTCAGGAGCTTGAAGAAGATGTGGATCTCGATGAATTTGCAGATGAAATAGAAGACTGGGTAATCGATGAATTAAAGCGAATCGGACTGGATTCTGCTAAAAGTGTATTAGCTTTGTCGAAAGATGAACTGGTACGGCGCACTGACCTTGAGGAAGAAACGATTGATAATGTCCTCAAAATCTTAAAACAAGAATTTGAATAAACTTTTTAGACTCTTTTTTTAATACAAAGGCATCAATATGGCAAAAGTGATGAGATTAAGTCAGGTGGCGAGGAAACTGAACATTGGTAAAAATACCATCGTTGAGTTTTTGGAGTCCAAAGGCTATGATATTGAAGATAATCCGAATTCAAAGATCAATGAAGATCAGCTTCAATTGCTCTCCAGGGAGTTTGCTGACTCCGCTTTGGATAAGGAAGAAGCTTCAGGCCTGCAAATTGGCTCGAAGCATTCGGGAAACGTTGTGATAGACACGACTAAAGAATCGAGCAATCAGGACGATGACGATGAGGAACAAATCCTGATTAAAAATGTGGGTATTGAAAAGCCTGAAGACAAAGAAGATCAAACCGAGGACCAGCCATCCGATGCCAATAAAGTAGAATCTGCTGCACCCAAACTGAAAGGGATCAAAGTAGTAGGGAAAATTGATCTTGAAAAAGAAAAGGAAGAAGCGCAAATTGCTGAAAAAAAAGGGTCTAAAAAAGAAGAAGGGGAAGAAAAGCCGAAAAAAGAAGAAACGCCAAAACAGCCGGAAGCCAGTATAGAAGAACAGCCTCCAAAAGAAAAACCTAAAGAGCCGAAAGCCGGGGAAAAGCCTCAGCAAAAGAAAGAAGAACCAAAGGAAGTAGAGAAGCCAATAGCTGAAGATAAAACTACACAGAAGGAAGACAAGGAAGAGCCGAAAAAACCACAACCAAAAGCAGAGGAACCCAAGGAAGATGAAAAGGCAAAACCTGCCAAAGAGGAGCCTACCCAGAAAAAAGAAGAGGCCACTAATGAGGATGCAGAAGAAAGCTCTAAAGTGATTGAAGCAAAAGCAGAAACGCTAAAAGGCTTAAAAGTGGTAGGTAAAATTGACCTGCCTTCACAAAAGAAAAAATCGCCAAAACCGGTTGCCTCATCCGATGATAAAAACCAAAAGGAAAGCAAAAAGAAAAAGCGGCCCAGAAAGCGGATTCGAAAAGAAGGTGAAGGCGCGCCACGCGACCAACAACAACAGCAACGCCAGGGTGGCGGCGGACCTCAGCGCGATAAAAAAGGTGGACGCAAAGGAGGCAAAAGAGGCCGCTTCCAAAAAGAAGAACTTTCCGATAAGGAAATTCAGGAGCAAATTAAGAATACACTTGCCAAACTAAGCGGAGGTAAATCAGGTGGTGGCGGCTCCCGCTCGAAATATAGGAGGGAAAAGCGACAGACTGCTGCCGAATCGCAGGAAGAGCAAATGATGAGAGAAATGGAAGACTCAAAAATCATTAAGGTTAATGAGTTCATTTCTGCCAACGACCTGGCCTCTATGATGGATGTTTCTGTCAATGATGTCATCTCCAAATGTATGGAACTGGGCATGTTCGTGTCTATCAACCAAAGACTTGATGCCGAAACCATCACCATTATTTCCGATGAGTTCGGTTACAGTGTTAAGTTTGCCGATGAAGATGATGAAGTTGAAGTTGTAGAAGAAAAAGATAAAGAAGAAGATCTTAAAGAACGCGCCCCTATCGTTACCATTATGGGACACGTTGACCACGGTAAAACTTCATTGCTTGACTTTATTCGTCACTCGAAAGTAACTGAATCGGAAGCCGGTGGTATTACACAGCACATCGGCGCTTATGATGTAATGACTGAAAGCGGTAAGCCGATATCGTTTCTTGATACTCCTGGTCACGAAGCTTTTACAGCAATGCGTGCACGAGGAGCTAAACTGACCGATATTGTTGTGATCGTGGTTGCGGCCGACGACAATGTGATGCCCCAAACAAAAGAGGCCATAAATCACGCACAGGTGGCCGGCGTACCGATCATAATTGCCATTAACAAAATTGATAAACCGAATGCCAACCCGGATAAAATCAAGGAAGAACTCGCCAATATCAATATTCTGGTAGAAGACTGGGGTGGTAAATATCAATGCCAGGCCATTTCTGCCAAAACCGGTGAAGGTATTGAGGATTTACTTGAAAAAATATTGCTGGAAGCTGAATTATTGGAGTTGAAAGCAAATCCTGACAAACCAGCCGTAGGTACAGTTGTTGAAGCCATGCTCGATAAAGGCCGTGGTTACGTCGCTACACTTCTGGTCCAGGCCGGTGTATTAAAAATTGGTGATATAATGCTTGCCGGGGCACACTTCGGGCGAGTGAAAGCCATGTTCGACCATAGAGGCAAAAAGCTTGATCTAGCCGGGCCTTCTACCCCTGTTCAGGTTCTTGGCCTTGACGGCGCACCACAGGCAGGTGATAAAATAAATGTAATGGAAAGTGAGCGTGAAGCCAGAGAAATCGCTACTAAAAGGGCTCAATTGCTGCGGGAACAATCCATCAGAACCAAGAAACATATCACCCTCGATGAAATTGGCCGGCGATTGGCTATCGGAACATTCAAGGAGCTCAATATCATTGTAAAAGGTGACGTGGATGGTTCAGTTGAAGCGCTAAGTGACTCGCTCCTTAAGTTGTCGACCGAGGAGGTCCAGGTTTCCATCATTCATAAAGGTGTTGGCCAGATATCTGAGTCAGATGTATTGCTTGCCTCTGCTTCAGACGCCATTATTGTTGGTTTCCAGGTAAGGCCATCGCAAAGCGCCAGAAAACTGGCTGAGCAGGAAGAAATTGAAATAAGGCTTTACTCAATCATCTACGATGCTATCAACGAGATCAAAGATGCCATGGAAGGCATGTTGGCGCCAGATGTAGAGGAAGTGATCACAGGTAATGCAGAAGTGCGTGACACCTTCAAAATCTCAAAAATTGGAACCATTGCAGGATGTATGGTTACGGAAGGTTTGATCAAGCGGAACAATAGAATAAGATTGATCCGTGAAGGCATCGTAATCTACACCGGAGAAATTGATGCACTGAAGAGGTTCAAAGATGATGTGACCGAAGTAAAGCAGGGCTATGAATGTGGTATCCGAATCAAAAACTTCAACGACATAAAAATCGGAGATAATATAGAGAGCTTCGAAGAAAAAGAAGTTAAACGGACACTATAAGAGATATAACAATCGAAGAAAGGCCGGCAGATCAATGACCTACCGGCCTTTTTTGATATGATATTATTTTATTTTAACCAACGGTCAAGGTCGTCATCTACTGTATATGTCTCAACTTCTTTCCCGTTTTGAAAAACACGAACCGCGCCTATACCCTTATATCGCATGGAGCCGCCTTCTATCTGAAGCAAGCCGCCTTCGGGTACGCCTATTACCGCCATGGAAGGGTTTGCCAATAAAAACTCTTTTATTCGTAAGGGCCTGGTTTCACCACCATGATTGGGAATAGTCGATTCAGTGTAATGCGGGTTGATTTGAAAAGGAATGAGATCTAACATTTTAAAACTTTGGGGTTCCACAATGGGCATATCGTTTGTCGTCTTTAAGGTTGGGCAAGCCGCATTGGAACCGGCGCTCCATCCGATGTATGGAGCGCCTTCTTCAACTTTTTTCCGTATTCCTTCAATCCAACCCTTTTGCAGGTGATCCGCTAATTGAAAAGTATTACCTCCACCAACTGCTAGAGCATCAGCCTCGGAAAGGGCTTTTTCCTTACTTTCAACCCGATGTGCCGGAATAACTTCATAACCCATCGCATCAAAACGTTCCGAAACTTTATCAAAATATTCATCAAAGCTGAAGGTAACTCCGGCGTATGGAAAAAAAAGTATCTTCAGTCTTTTCTCTCCAAAAAACGATTTTATGTACGCCTCAGGCCAGCCTAAAAACTGGTCATCCGGCATTGTAGAATTACTTAGTAGAAGCAATCTTTTCATATATCTGGATATTTAATTGAAGATTGTCGTTACACTTAAATTTTTCCGTAAGCCTTTTTCAGGCATAATAAGTAAGGACCCCGGAAGTTTACCTTGTAATGTTTGGCTCCATTTATCACTTTTTCAGCTTGTGTTCGTCGAACCACAAAAAAACATCACGCCAAAAGCGCTATATATTTGACTTTTTCCGGGATTAATAATAAAAATAACAAGATCACACACCCATTGCAGTGAGCACAATTGTTCTCGCACCTCCATAATCCCTGAATTCGCACAGGTAAATGCCCTGCCAGGTACCCAGGTTTAAGCTTCCATTGGTTATTGGGATGGATACAGAGCAGCCAACCATCGAAGATTTCAGGTGCCCCGGCATATCATCGATCCCTTCTACATTATGTTGATAATAGTTTTCAACTTCGGGAACTATGCTATCGAAATGTAATTCGAAATCTTCACGTACCGTTGGGTCGGTGTTTTCATTTATTGTCAAACCGGCTGAAGTGTGTTGGATAAATACCTGTAGATATCCTGCTTTAATTTCTGAAATCTCCGGGATTTCATCCAGAACGCGGTCAGTAATGATATGAAATCCGCGATCGTGAGGTGATAATGTAAACTCTTTCTGAAATACTTTCATATTATTCGCTGTTTTAATCAAATTTAACATCTAAAAAATAAAAAACGAATCTAATACAGTCTTTCGTACGCACCCAAATCCGGTAATGTATCACGCATATTCCCCTCGAGGTCGAAAGGAATACCAAGATTCACACCGGCATCCTGGGCTATTGATAACGTATCTAAGTGATAATCAGCTTCAATAGGAGAAATAAATAAGGGGTCTTCATTTATTATGTTATGCTCTGCAAGATCCGAATCCTGAGTTTTTAAAAGGTTATTTTTTATGGTGACTTCTGATTGTGTTTCACCCGACAAGTTAATTAATACTTCTTCATCACGGTCACCAAAAACGATGCAGTTCTGAATATTCGTGATAATGGGTTCTATCAAAACATTCCCGTCATCCAGCTCAATAAAGTCGCTGAGTACCAACCCGGGGCCCTGCCGGAAAAAATTAACCGGGTATCCGGCGATGGTCACATGGTAGGCAGTAAGGTTTCCTCCAGCCAATACGGCAAGTCCTGCATCCCTTCCGTTAGCGATTACAGAATTTTCGATGTACACATCTGAAGTAAATGAGGCAACCGCAATTTCGCTCATATTTTCTATGATAGAATTTCTGATTGAAACATCCGGTATGGTATCTTCATCTGGTGTGCCAATTCGAAGACCTAACCGGGCGTTTCTTACCGTTGTATGCAGCAGTTCATTGTTTTTACTGCCCTCCAAAAAATAAATACCGCCCCATTGTCCGGCGGCATCGGCGTATAAACCATCCTGCCTTTCATTAGTAAACATAATATTTTGTTCCGCGGTTCCATTTGTGTGCAGGGAACCCTGTACAAATATCTCGGTTTGAAAGGCACAAAATATCCTCGCTCCTGCTTCTATTGTTAACCGGCATAAGCTGTCAATCAGGATATCGTTATAAATTACATATGGTTTATCGTTGATCCATGTTTGATCACAGCTAAGTATGGAATCGCCTATAAAATGGGCATCCTGCCCCCAGGCCTCAAGATGAACGAATTGAACTACGCCGTTTGTTTGAAAAGAAATGCTATCCCGAATGAGAAAAGGTAAGTTTTCATTCAACGGATTTATTTCAGCTTCCACCAACACAAGCAAAGAATCTTTGGCAAAAAGCAACTGGTTATTGAACTGCTTTCGCCTCTCACCATTAATAGTAAGTATGTAAGGTGAGTCGGCACCCGAAAGTGAGATTTTGTCAATATTTAATGCCCCGGTATGCGGGTTGTAAACTTTAAATCTTTTGGCAATACTATTGACGCTTGTGAATAGGGTATCAAAAGAAATGGTGTCGCGCTCAAAAACCAGCCCCCCCTGATAGTTTCGATCAACAGATTCAAATTCCCGTTCACAGCTTAAAGTAATGATTGTTAAGCACAGTGCACAGTAAATACTGTATTTTAAAAATTTGAATGGCATTAATCGTTCCCTTGCTTCATTTTTTGGGCATTTTCTGCAATTCGCAATTGCTCAACCACGTCATCAATTTCGCCATCCATAATATTAGGCAAATTATGTACGGTATATCCGATTCTATGGTCTGTCACCCGGCTTTGGGGGTAGTTATAAGTCCTTATCTTTTCAGATCTGTCACCGCTTTTTACCATGGATTTTCTCTGCGCTCCAATTTCTTCATTTTGCTTTTGGAGCTCTATTTCATATAACCTTGAGCGCAGTACCCGTAACGCTTTCTCAAGATTTTTGATCTGAGACTTTTCATCCTGACAGGTCACCACAATTCCCGAAGGCATATGTGTTAGCCTCACGGCTGAGTAGGTGGTGTTGACAGACTGCCCTCCCGGTCCCGAGGAACAGAAAGTATCTTTCCTGACATCATTCATATCTACTTCCACCTCCACATCTTCCATTTCAGGCAGCACAGCTACACTGGCCGCGGAGGTGTGTACCCTACCCTGGGTTTCTGTTAAAGGTACGCGTTGTACACGATGTACCCCTGACTCAAACTTTAATTTGGCGTAAACATCTTCGCCGGACACCGTGGAAATAATCTCTTTATATCCTCCTGAAGCGCCTTCTGTTAGATCGAGAATATTAAATTTCCAGCCCATTTTATCAGCATAGCGCTGGTACATTCTGAACAAATCACCTGCAAAAATAGCTGCTTCATCACCACCGGTACCTGCCCTAATCTCAAGAATGGCATTTTTGCTGTCATTGGGGTCTTTTGGTATCAACATTTGCTTTAGTTCCCCTTCCATGGCCTCTTTTTTTGGCTGAAGCTCTTCCAGTTCCCCTTTGGCCATCTCTCTGAATTCCGGATCCTTTTCCTCCGCAAGCACTTCTTTGGCATTTTGAATATTACCAAGCACCTGCTGATATTCCTTGTATTTATCAACTACCTTTTTAAGGTCTTTATACTCCTTATTGAGTTTAGTATATTGTTTGATATCAGAAATAATGTCTGGCTGGACAATCAACTGCCCCACTTCTTCAAATCGGTGTTTGATATCTTCTAACTTCTCAATCATAAATGTTTTTTGTAATTGCGTCCCAAAATTAAGAAAAGTCGTGTCAAATTAATTTACAAACATGTGACAATTAATAAAATTCCTGAAAGCCACACATTTTGAAAATTGAAAATGCATCAAATTTGATTACTGTTTGAGAAAACATTGGGTTTTTTTTGAAATAAAGGGGAATATGAATAAGTGGTTTATTATTTCATCGGTTTTCATTTATTTGTTTAATGCCGCAAATGTACAAACACAAAAGTACAAGTAAACCAAATGTTTATTTACAATTTCACAAAATACATTCAGTGGCCCTCCAGGGCCATACAAAATGATTTTGTGATTGGTGTGATGGGCAAACACGAAATATTTTCGGAATTGGAAGGTATGGCTGCTACCAAAAAAATGAATGGTAAGTCTCTTAAAGTCCAGGTTTTTGATGACGCTGAACAGATTGGTAAATGTCATATTTTGTTTATCCCTGACGGCAAAAGCAAACACCTGGAAGAAATTCTGGCCAAAACATCTAATCAAAACACTTTGATCATTGCGGAAAGGAATGGATTAACGAAAGAAGGAAGCGCTATACATTTCATAGTAGTTAATAGGAAATTGAATTTGGAATTGGATCGAGCTGCCGCAGACAAGGCAAATCTTAAAGTTTCAGGCGATTTGGCCAAGCTTGCCATTTTGGTTTAAAATAACGTAATCAAATTAGCTCAAGGTTGACATATTGATTGTGCCAACCTTTTTTATACCTCAATATGGAATACTCATCGAAATATTTAGTTCAAAAAACAGAAAACCAGCAGTTTTTTAGTAATTTTTGCCTCGAAATAATCTTTAAAGCAAGATTTTTTAATTCTGATGAAAACAACAAGGATAACAATTGGCAAAAAACTCATTCTGGGATTCCTAATAATGATGTTGCTTTTTAGTGGATGTGGTATTTATGCGATCTTAACGATCCAAAGTGGTACCGAAACGATTGAAAAGTCACAGCGCATAATTAATCCCACCAACGAGATGCTTAATGACTTCATATTGCTGGTAAACCGATCGAAAATGTTGGCTACCAACTGGGTTTACCTACAAACTAATGATGAAGATAAAAGAGCGCTCCAAAATCTTCAAGAGAACGAATATCCGGAATTAAAAAACCGAGCTCTTGAACTCGCCCCGAAAATTCAGGTCTTCCTTCCCGATTCAGCTGTGAACTACTCGCTTGATTCCATTTTTATTCAATTTGAAGAAGTACTGGCCACAGAACAGGAAGTGATAAACAGCCTTCAAACCTTTGAAGATTATGAAGACCCCATTAAAAAGTTTATGGCCGAAGAAACCATTAGCGAAACTATAATTCCTCAATCTGCAGCGATTATAGATAATCTCGAAGGCCTGAATGAAATACTGAATAAGGTAACTACGGCAAATGATTTGCAGATGCTGGAGAGTTTCAAAACGCTTCGCCAGACTGCCATTGTATTGATCATTATCATTTTGATTATCGGGATAGTCACCTCATTATATCTCTCCAATTCAATTACCAAACCGGTTAAATACCTGAAAGGTATAATCGACAAACTTAGCCGTGGGGAACAGATAGAAGCCTCTGATAAAAACATCAGCAACGATGAAATTGGTGAAATGGCGATCTCAGTGCACAACCTGGCTGAAGGCTTAAAAAATATTAGCGGCTTTGCTAAAAACATTGGCGAAGGCAAGTACGATGTAGAATTTGAAGCATTAAGTGATGAAGACGTTTTGGGTAATTCCTTGCTGGAAATGCGTAGTAACCTGAAACAAGTAGCTGAAGACGATAAAAAACGAAACTGGGCAACCAGCGGAATGGCACAGTTCGGTGAAATACTCAGAAATAATAATAACGACTTCGACAGACTGTCTGACCAGATCATTTCCAATCTGGTGAAATACCTGAATGCCAATCAGGGCGCACTTTTCATCGTGGCCGATGAAGAAAACCTGAATGGTGACGACCCATATATGACCATGGTTGCCTGCTATGCCTGGAACAAGAAAAAATTTATGGATAAAAAAATCTATAAGGGTGAAGGTTTGTCGGGCCAGGCATGGATTGAGGGTTCTACAATTTTCCTTACTGAGGTTCCCGAACAATACGTAGCCATCACATCAGGGCTTGGTGAAGCTAATCCGCGCTGTGTGGTAATTGTTCCGCTCAAAGTCAATGACGAAATACATGGTGTTCTGGAAATAGCTTCATTTAATGTATTTGAAAAATACGAAATAGAGTTTATAGAAAAAGTATCAGAAAGTATAGCCTCTACCATTTCTTCAGTAAAAGTTAACGAAAGAACTCAAAAGCTGCTTAAAGAATCAACTATGATGACCGAGCAGATGAGGGCCCAGGAGGAAGAAATGAGACAAAATATGGAAGAGCTGCAGGCGACTCAGGAGAAGATCACCAGGGATCAAAAGGAAAGAGAAGCACGCGATCAGGTGGTCCTGGAAAAATTCATTGTCCTTGAAACCGATAAAAACTTTGTGATCAACAAGGCCAACAAGGCTGTAGAAAAATATCTGGGCTATGCCGATTACGATATGATTGGAAAATCCCTCAAAGATTTACTCGCCAATCCGGCTATTCTCAATGACATTAGCAATGCTGTAAACACCAAAAAATCCTGGGAAGGCATTGTGAAAACAAAACGTCAGGATGGAAGTTCGGGTGAAGCAACGGCACTGATCGGAATGGTACACGATGAAGAGACTGATGCAAATGTATATCTTGTTTATTTCAATGAAATATCAGAACTGGTAAGCAATGCATAATTCAAGTATAATAAAAAACATCACATTAGGGTTACTTTTAACGGTGGCCTTTTTTGCTTGCGATATGAGCAACCGCAAAAAAGTTGACAAAACAGGCTATCAGGAAGAATTGAAAGACCGCGAGGTAAAAGTTGTGGATGAAGCTGAAATTTTTAATAAGGCTTCTGAAATTGGAAAAGAAATTGCCGTTTCATCACAAAAGGCACTCGCCTCGCAACTAAAAAAGGCCATTAAGGAAGGTGGACCCGTACATGCCGTTGGTTTTTGTAATACTCGTGTAAACCCAATAATGGATTCTTTGGAACAACAATACGATGCAGAGATAAAACGAGTAAGTATGCATTACCGAAATCCTGAAGATCAGCCGGATGGCACAGAAAAGAAAATCCTGGAAGCCTATCAGTACAGTCTGGACAGTGGTTACTCTTTATCTGACAATGTGCAAAAAGTGGGCAGTCAGTTTATTTTATACACCAAACCGATTGTGATCGATAATCCGCTTTGTCTGAATTGCCACGGGGAGCCCGGCAAAGAAATCACTCAGGCTACCATGCAGAAAATAGACAGCCTGTACGCCGATGATAAAGCCAAAAATCATAAATTCGGTGATTTAAGAGGAATGTGGAGTATCACTTTATCGAAAAAAGAAATAATCAAAGCTCTTTAATATTCCTTAAATAGGGCTTCCTCAGAAA
>DNTA01000035.1 GCA_003500135.1 Cytophagales bacterium
GACGTTAGTCAGAATAAAAAAGGTATGGTAAAATAAAACCATGCCTGTTGCCAAAAAGGAGCCTTAATTTTAATGTGTAGATCTACCCCATCCTCTTCCCACAAGCCATGAGGGTTGGCAGCTCTTAATTGAAACACATAATCACCCGGGGGTAAAGAAGTATAGCGGGCCAATTGTGGTTTGTCCACGAACATCCAGTCTTCTTCAAACCCTTTGAGCCTGAACTTGAATCGGCCATACTGAATATTGATAAAATCAATTGCATCGTAGGAAATGGAAACAGGGTTCTGCCTGTGGCGGTGCACAATTGAATCAGTGTAGTGCAACGATTTTTCCAGCACCATCCCATTTTCCGGGTTCATCATTTCGTTATTGGTATAAAAATTTGAAAAATATGAATTGGGAATGCTCCGGAAGGGCCCTTCACTACCCTCAGTAAAATAGGTATGGCCTCCTAAAACTAGGAAATAAAACACATCATTCGCAGATTTAATAAATGCATTGGTATTGAACCCATTGTTTTGTGACCCATCGTGATAGTTAAAATTGAAAACCTTTTTGTCAGCGACATCAAAAAGGCTTAACCCTTTGTCGGCGCTTATCAAGAATTTATAATCTGAATTTTCCAATATGCCGTACACAACATTATTTACCAGACCATAGTGTACCGTATAAGTTGAGAATATTTCATTCCCATCGTCAAAAACACTCATACCACCCCCCCCGTTCCAACCCAAAGTCTATTTTTACTATCTCTGTATAAACATTTAATGTGGTTGTTACCCAATGAACCTGCTATATCGGGATCGCTGTAGTAGTTAGTAATTGTATAATCATTAAGATATATTTTATTCAAGCCGTACTCGGTTCCCATCCATAGAATTTGTTTTTCCTTTTCCAGCAAAAGACTGGTTACTTCATTGGAAGAAAGGCTTGAGGGATCATCGGGACTGGCTTCGAAACTTTTCACATAACCACTGTCCTTTTTGTATAACCATACTCCACCGGCACTTCTTCTTATTAATAACAAATCATTTTGGTAATACTCCGGGCTTACAACGCCACCCAGCCCGGGCCGTACATCCTCTATCATTTTCCATTCACCAATAGGAATATTGAATTTCACTATGCGGTAACCCACACCTAACCAAAACAGACGCTTACCAGGCAGAATTCCATGAATATATCCTTTATGCAAGCGCTGCAAGCTGCTATCCATCACATAATAATTTCGGACCACCTGCTGCGATCTATCAAAATAATTAAGACCGTTGAAGGCACCAATCCACACCGAAGTATCATCCTCCGTATAAATTAAACTGACATACTGGCTTGACAAGCCTTCGCTGTTTTTGGTCCTTTCCCCAATACTGGTAAACCGGTTCCTTTTTAGGTTATACTTATTAATACCATATCCATTGGTACATGCCCAAATAAGTCCAACATCACTTTGGAAAAGCCTTCCCACTGCATTCACTGATAATGAATTTAAGTCTCCCGGAATATATTGAGCTGAATTTATCAATTCCATTTCCTTATTGAATACCAGTAAAATTCTACTGGCTGCATTGGTCAGGCCATCTTCGGTCTCAAGGACGTCATACACTTCGGAAGTCTTAAGCCCGGTTTCGATAGATTGAACGTTGTCAGTTGCCAGGTCGTAATAGAAAAGACCGGGCCTTGAGCATATGTAAATACGGTTTTTTATACTTTTAATCAACAGGAAAACATCTTCAAACGTATTGGAAACATCAATACTTTAAGTGAGCTCAAATTTGCTGTCATATTGATCAATCCTTTTGACCCTTGCAATCCAAAATTGACCGCCCCCGACCTGTAAGAGGGACATCACATTGTGTTGATAGATTTTTTCCAGTTCGGTAGGAATACTATATAAACCCGTTGTTTTATCAAAAAATACGAGGCCCTGTGAAGTAGCTGGCAGCGATGTGTTTGAATCGTAATAATGTATATCCCGAATAAAACCCCTTGGCTCACCCAAAAAAAAGCCCTTCGTAGGATAGGACTTAAAAGTTTCACTAAAATAATCATAAAAAGATAGCCCCCCTTCAACGCCTACCCATATCCCCTTTCCAGAATCCAATGACATGGTGTTCACATAGTTATTCAGAATAGAGGTTGAATCACCCGGGATATGTTGAAACACATCAAATTCATGACCATTGTAACGGTTAAGCCCATCTCCGGCGCCAAACCACAAAAAACCCTTTTCATCCTATAAAACAGACTTTATGGCAGATTGTGACAAACCATCTTCAACGGTTATCCACTGGAACCTGAGTCCTGAAGAAGCCTCGGCATAGATGCATGCCCAAATAAAAACAACCTGAAAGATGTATCTCATGTAAGTTTATAATTTCAGTAAACTGTGAATTATTTTGCTATTTTGCATTATGTGAATTGTGGCAAATAAAACAACAAAACGATTGCCATAAAATAACGTAAAATTACCCTATTGCACTAAATAATCATCATGAAAGACCCGATATCGAAAATCAAATCCTTCGCAGAACATCAATTATCTTCTTTGCCAGACTCCTTTACATTTCACAACCTGCCCCGTACCCTCAAGCGAATAGAGGCCAGCCAACGCCTGATGGAGGCTTCCATATTGTCGGAAGAAGAGCAAGAAAATGTGAAAATAGCGATCTACCTTGAAGATGTAGGGTATAACAAAAATAAATCAGATCCCGATCAGGCTTCGAAAGCTATGGCCAGGAAGCTATTGACCGAGTTGGGGTTTGATAATAATAGAATAGAGACCCTACTTGCCCTTATTCGACATCAGAGAATTGAACAACAGCCGGAATCGGAAATGGATAAGGTAATGAAGGATGCTGAGTTCGAAATTCTGGCCAGCAATGATGTTTTCAAAAGCATAGAAGACCTTCGAAAGGAATTTAAAATGGCCTTCGACCAGAATTTCGAAGATGAAGAGTGGTTTAATTATCTGTTGGAATTATTTGAAAAGCATCAGTATCACACTGCATATGCTCTGCTCAACTGGGAAAAAAGCAAGAAGAAAAACCTAAAAAAGCTTCGTAAACTACAGGATGTTTACACCAACATAAGCGACACTTCTTTAAAAGATGCACTGGGAGTAGACGATGACCAGCTGAAAAAGCTGAAGAAAAAATTGAAAAAAGTAGAAGGCCGGTCGGATCGTGGAATAGAAACCATGTTCCGTGTCACTTCAGGCAATCACATCAACCTAAGCTCTATGGCCGATAATAAGGCCAACATTCTGATTTCGGTCACTTCGATCATTATCTCTATTTTGATCGGTTCGTTGATGAACAAGCTCGATAGCAACCCACATCTTATTATGCCGACCTATTTCATCTTATTTGTAAATGTGATCACCATGATATTTGCCATTCTTGCCACGCGACCACAGGTGAACAAAGGAGTGTTTACCGACGAACAATTGATGAGTGGCAGGATCAACCTCCTCTTTTTTGGCAACTTCCATAAAATGGAGCAGGACCAGTACAAGGAAGGCATGGTCAAGCTGATGGAAAACGGCGATCTCCTTTACTCCAGTCTGATCGATGACATTTATTTCAATGGCAAAGTGCTCGGCAGAAAATATAAGCTGCTCCGAATTTCCTACACCATATTCATGTTCGGAATAGTACTTTCCGTTATTTGGTTTGTGATCGCCAATTACCAGTACATATCGTTGTATCTCGAGAATTCTTAAGCAGGGTAAGAATACCAATTATCTGGTTTATAGCTTTCTGATACTTTGAGCAAAGTACCGGGAAATGGCAATTTTACAATTTCTTTCTCATGATCACTCTGATATCGTCATCACTAAAGGCAACTGTTTCAACATATTCGTAGCCTTCCAAAGTCAGTTGCTGAAGCGCTATATCCAACTCACCATAAATATTGAATTTTCTTCCAAATTTATCTCTGTATATCTCAACGTTCCCATCATTTATAATAGCCACCTTACGGCCATAATTTGTTAAGACAATATAGTCATACGGTTGTATAAAAGTGGTGGCTCTACTATTATTTTCATTTAAGGTTTGAGCACGAGCAGATACGGCAGTTCCAGCCAATAATAGTATTGTCATAGCTACATACTTCATGATAATCAAGGTTATGTGAATGAAAATCTGTTTTTATCGTTTTCTATTGTATACGAAGCGTTAAAAGAATTTGCCGATCAAATAATCAAAAACAGATATCAAACTTGCCTGTGATTACATGAAATATGTTTTTCCGCTATTTATCGAGAATACTTTTCAGGTCTGCGGGTGAATAATTGATGGACTTTATTGTTTTATTATCGCCTTTGCGATATACGAGGTAATAGCCATCATTTTTTTTGTAGTGGCAATCGGTGTTTTTGTGTTGCTTGTAATAATTGACCGTATCGATCGCCTCCTGTTCATTTTTACAGCGCTTACTCATATTGCTACGCTGCACCTCATCAAAAAGGGCTTTGAATTTATCTCCAAGGCCAAATTCCAATACAGCTCCACTGAGCACATATTGAATATCACATAGTGCATCGGCAATTTCAACGATATCTTTATCGGCTATGGCATGCTCCAGTTCCTTTAATTCTTCCCGTATCAATTCCACACGCAAATCACACCTTTCCTGAGAAGGAATGGCCGGTTCCTGTACAATAGGATGGCCAAAAGTTCGATGAAAATCGGCAACCTGGTTTAAAGCATCAATTTTTTCCATTTAAAAAGCATTCAGAATTACAAAATAATTTCATTTATTGCGAATCTTTAAAAATCACAAATAAAAACCATTTGTGATATTTTTTTGTAGGAATGTCTATATTAGTAAAACAAAAAGGAGCAAAACCCCTAAATAAAAAAACAAGACATGCAACAAGAGTATTTGATCAGAAAGATTACTTTTTTATTCATCTTTTCTGTTTTTTTATCTTCCAGTGCGTATGCACAAAAAGAAGAAAGCGAAGTTAAGGAGTTTATTACAGATTTCACAGAGGCCTATTCCGGTTTACCTAAATCCAAGAATGTTGAGAGCGTAAAAAAATACGTCTCTAAAAGTCTCTATTCAACCATTATCAATGCCAATGTGATCGGCAACTTCGGTCTGATCCAAAGTGATTACGTTGACTTTGAAAACTACCTGATGAGCGTGGTACAAAACCCAGAGATTTCTTTGGTATATAAAATAAGAAGCTTCGAAAAAGTATATGTGCGAGGTGTATCCGCAGTAGTAGTATGCGATATTGAAAGCCAGGTGGCAAGAAGCGGCGTGATTTGGCAAAAAACCAATGAAACTACTTCCTTTGTTTTGAAGAAAAACAAGAACGGCTGGAAGATATTGAGTTTCAATGTCGTAAGCATAGAGGAAGAGCTGAACAGAGGTACATGCCTGTGCGAACTTTTCGCCGCCAGTACCGGTAACTACATTTCGAAATCCACTGTACCAACCGGCGAGACCTACACGACCAATATCGATGACTTTCAGTTTACACCCAAGCCCGATGGAATGATTTACATCCAGCAGGGAGACCATTACTATTCATGGATCAGAGATGGTGCATTGAAAAAAATGAATGGTTCTGCCGAAGACGAATTATTGGGGACCGCAATTGATGAAATAGAAGCCATCATGAAGATTTTGTCGAAAGACCTGTATTCTGAAGAATGTACGAACTTCAAGAGAAGGAGATAACCTTTCTAAAAAGGGAATAAAAAAAGGCATTTGGACTTCCAAGCGCCTTTTTTTGTTATGGCTAAAACCTGAATATCAGGTGATAGATGTTCTTACTTTAGAGGTATACTCCCGCAGCGCTTTTTTGAATTCGAGCCCTTCGGCATTCATTTTTTCCCGGATCCATACAGCAGCGATCACGTGGGTGAATTGCTCACCTTCATCTTCTCCTTCCACTTCAATACCCGGGTTCTCCCCTTCTTCAAAAGCGGCTTCGGCCTGTTTCAGCGTTTCGAGGTCGTGCTGTTCAACTAGCTTTTTGATTACTGGTATTTTCATTTCGTTTACGTTAGGTTATTCAATTGTACGGTTCAGCTTAAATAGAAGAAAGCATGTCGACTACTGCTTCTTCTTTGTTTGTAGCTTTTCCATCCTGTTTTTCACCTGTTTTGAACATGGCGAAGAAAGGCAGGTTGTCAACCCTGGCGGTATGTCGTGCATCGGGGTTCTGTTCGGCATTGATATTAACAAACTTTACCCCTTCAAAGCGCTCGTCTTCCGAAAGTCTTCTGAATTTAGGTTTAAATAGCCGGCAGCTACCGCACCAGTCAGCAAAATACATCACCGCCACCTTATCATTTTCTTCTAATGTCTTTTTGAATGATTCGTCGTTTAATGTTTCAACAGCCATATTAAAATAAGTTTTAATTTAAACACCATTTACAACGAGAAATAGTTCCCATTGTTCAAATTATAATTCGTATTTCAAAATATTGTTCACAGTATAAAGAGCGCCTCCGTCTTCCCTTCAATATTATTATTGAAGTCCTTATGGGTAAAATCAGCGGAAGATGTGATATATTCATACGAAAGCGCCCACTCTTCGCCCTTACGCACCACCTCTTCTATTGCATTCAAAATATACTCCAGCTCCTGATTGCTCATCGTTGGATGCAGCGAAAGCCTCACCCATCCGGGTTTCTGGGAAAAATCACCTCTGTCGATCTGTTCCGTGATCATTTTACTTCGCTCCTTATCGACGTGAAGCAGATAGTGACCATAGGTACCGGCACATGAACAGCCGCCTCTTACCTGGATGCCAAACCTGTCATTGAGTAGCCTGACCACCAGATTGTAGTGCATGTTTTCGACAAAGAAGGAAATAACGCCCAGCCGGTCTTTCTTCCCTTTGGCCAAAACATGTATCTCAGGCACATCATTGAGTACTTCAAATGCCCTATCCACCAGCTCCTTCTCCCGTGCCCTGATATTATTTATTCCCATTTCTTCCTTAAGCCTGATGCAAAGGGCGGTTCTAATGGCCTGAATAAAACCTGGTGTTCCGCCATCTTCCCTGATCTCTATATCGTCAAAGTAGGCATGTTGCCCCCATGGATTGGTCCATCTCACCGTACCTCCACCCGGATGATCCGGTATTCTGTTTTGATAGAGCTTTTTACAAAAAATCAATACGCCTGAGGTGCCGGGGCCACCTAAAAATTTATGTGGGGAAAAAAAGATGGCGTCCAGTTTTTGTTTTTCATTTTCCGGGTGCATGTCGATAGCGACATAAGGTGCGCTTGCGGCAAAATCCACGAAACAGTACCCACCAAATTCGTGCATCACCTCAGCCAATTCGTGATAGGGTGTAATAATACCCGTAACGTTAGAACAAGCCGTGAAGGAGCCAATCTTAATCCTGCGGTTTTTATAATGTTCGAGCTCTTTTCGAAGGTATTCCGGATTAATGGTCAGGTCTTCGTTTGGAGGTATGATCACCACATCGCAGATCGACTCCAGCCATGGGGTGTGATTACTGTGGTGCTCCATATGACTAATGAAAACCACCGGCCGGTCTTCTTCGGGCAAATCAACGCTGGACTCAAACTTTTCGGGTAATTTGAGACCGAGTATTCGCATAAACTTGGCATGAACGGAAGTCATACCAAATCCAGCGGTTATGATCACATCATCCTGGTTGGCATTGACGTGTTTTTTGATGATATGGTGTGCTTTGTGATAGGCAATCGTCATGCGTTGCCCAGTTTCGCTGGATCCCGAATGCGTATTCCCTACAAATGGTCCTACAAAATCTTTAATCTTATCTTCTATGGGCCCATACAAACGACCACTTGCTATCCAGTCGGCATAAATAAGCGGTTTGATACCAAAAGGGGTTTCAAAAGTAGTGTCGATACCCACTATATCTTTCCTAAACGTATTGAAATGCTGCTCAAGAGTGGTAGGTTTATTTGCATGCTCGATCATCTCATTCAATTCAATCCATAAAAACAGCAAATTAAAAAAGAAATTTTCAACTGACGAGCGATTCACCAATTTTAGTTTAGTTGTTCTATTTTGTTAGTTTTACAATAAGCTACCGAAGGGAAGTTTAAGCCGGAAAATGACCATGTGAGTATTGCAATGACCTGTTTGAGGTGAGGCGGAAATTTATTGATTTAATTTTTAAAAATTCATGACCATTATTGCCAATAACTTATTAATTCCACTCTAGTTTTGCCGCTGATATAAAGAATTACTGCTTTTGCAATTGTTTGAAAAGAGCAGGATATTATGCCATAACCTGATAATCAGGAAGTGGACTTCTTTATTGACAACCCTGCTAATTGCCGGGGAAATAGGATCAGGACTCTAATAAACCTCAATTGTTATATTAAACCTGTGAAATGGCGCTTATAAAAGCGTCTTTTTTTTGCTCATACCCCCCTTGGATACATATATTTCAATAAAGGCAAAAGCAAACCTTACTCAATTGAAACTTTGTATATGTAATACCCAGCCGGTTTTTAGGGTCGGATAAAAGCAATGAACCACTAATCATAAGCAATAAAACCAAAGGCCTGTGGGCTTTTGGGGCCTGGTAAATACAATAAAATGTTGTTGAACGGGCAATGCCCAATAGCCTTTTCAGCTTTAGTCCTTTAACTTATCAGAAAAGGCCTTTTTAAATTTCTCAACCTTTGGCTTGATCACAAAAGCACAATATGGCTGGCTTCCGTTTTGTTCATAGTAATTCTGATGATAGTTTTCAGCCACATAAAATTTGTCGAAAGGCACAATTTCCGTAACAATGGGATCACGAAAAGCGCCTGATTGATCAAGTCGCTCTTTATATTTTTGCGCCAGTTCTTTTTGTTCATCATTGTGATAAAAAACGGCCGATCGGTATTGTGTGCCCACATCATTTCCCTGACGATTGAGCGTGGTCGGGTCGTGGGTTTGCCAGAATATTTCGAGCAACTCCTTGTAGGAGATCACCGAAGGGTCAAAATGCACCTGGCATACCTCGGCATGACCTGTAGTACCTGAACATACCGCCTTATATGTCGGGTTCTCCACATGTCCGCCACTATACCCTGAAACGACTTTTTCTACACCTTTCAAATTTTCAAATACGGCTTCTACGCACCAAAAACATCCAGCTCCGAAAGTTGCTATATCCATTCCTTCTTTATTTGTTTCCATTATTTCTTCTTTCGATTGTTGATCGTCTATTTGCTCCCCATTTCCGGAGGACTTGCCACAGGCCTGCAGCGCCAGCATGTGTAATACAAAAATCAATACGCTAAATTTTGTCATTTTCATCTCCTTGTTTCGACTTTCATAACGATTTATCCTTATTTTAGTTCAAAGTAATTAAAACAATACAACTTAAATGTCTCGGATCATCCAAATTACCCTTTTCATTTCATTGGCATTTTTTTTTCCTTTTTTGTCCATAGCCCAGCCACGGGCAGAAAGACCAAAAATTGGTGTGGTTTTAAGTGGTGGTGGTGCGAAAGGATTGGCCCATATCGGATTTCTTAAAGTGATGGAAGAAGCCGGAATAGTACCCGACATGATAACCGGCACCAGTATGGGTAGCATAATCGGAGGCTTATATGCTATAGGCTACACCGCCGATGAACTGGATAGTATTTCTACCCATGTGGATTGGGCCAAGGTTTTGGCCAACTCAGTTCCGCTCAATGAAATTAATATTGAAGAAAAGCAATATTATGGCCGCTACCTGACTGAACTGTATTTCAAAGAAGGCAAACTGTCGTTACCCACAGGTGTACTCGAAAGTGAGAACCTGCATTTACTGTTATCGCGGTTGACGCTTCCTGCGCAAAATATAGAATATTTCCAGGACCTGCCCATACCCTTTGCCTGTGTAGGCTCTGATATATCCACCGGTGATGCGATCGTGCTCAATTGCGGTTCCCTTCCCGAAGCGCTCAGGGCCAGCATGGCTATCCCTTCTATTTTTACGCCTGTAGAATATGGTAACCGTTATCTAGTGGATGGAGGACTATTTAGAAACTTTCCTGTAGACGAGGTAGAAGACCTCGGCGCTGATATCATAATAGGGATCAATGTGGCCTCCGACCTGAAATCTTTTGAGGAACTGAATAGCATGGTTGATGTGTTAAGTCAATCGGCCTTTGTGCTAAGCGCCTTTGACACCCGGCAACAAAAGAAAAAACTCGACCTGCTTATCGAGCCTCCACTAAAAAAATATGGCACGGCATCGTTTACCAGCGCCAGGGAAATTATCGATGAAGGATACGAAGTGGCCTTAAATTTTTTGGATTCACTGAAAACGCTGGCCGATACCATTTACATGGAAGATCAGCCTCATCAGCCAATTAAATTACCGCGACAAAAACAATTTAATATATTCGATATCGAGGTGATCGGTAACAGCAGGGTAAACTCTGACCTGATCATCAGGAAATTAGGTCTCCTGAAAACAGAAATATACAGTATTAACCAAATTGAGGAACGGATATTACTCGTTTTTGGCAGCCGGAATTTTTCTAAGATCTCATATGAGCTGGCGCCACTTGATGATGGAGTGGCACATAAAATGATACTTAAAATAAAGGAAAACCCACCTGCAAGCTTTAAAATGGGACTATTCTATGAGTCGGAATCCCCTACAAGTATTATACTGAACTATACAAACCGCGATTTTCCCATACCCTATACCCGCTTCATTACTGAAATACAGTTAAGCAAACTTCCCGGTGTCGACATGAACTTTCTCAAATACATCGGGAAAAACCAGGGGCTCGGTTTAATGATCGGTGGCTACTACAAGCAGGATGAAATCCCCAGCTTTAATGGTAATTCAAGAGAGGCTTTATTTTCAAACGATTATGTTAAGGGCTACATCAATATTCAAAGGGTAAACCGTCGTGACCTGACTTTCGGTATTGGGGGCGGCCATGAGAGTTATAACCTGTCGCCCATTGTTTTAAATCCCGGTCAGATAGACCTGGATAAAATACGGCAAACGAATTGGTATACGGGGGCATTTTTACAGTTGAACACTCTCAACCGGTGGTATTTCACTCAGTCGGGTACATTTCTCAATGCCTTTTATGAGTACAATATGGGCATCAATAGCAGCCTGTTCCTGAACACTGAAAACGGAACAAGTGTATTTTCACTACAACAAGAAAAGATACCTAATTTCAGCGCCCTTAAAATTACCTACGATGAGTTTTTCCCCTTATCGCCCAAAAGCACCCTGCGACTGGGCACAAATCTGTGGATGAGCGACCTTCCTGAATCAGGTTTAAATGTAATGGATTACTATTTAATTGGAGGTTTTAACCCGGCATATTTCAATGCAATGCCCTTTTGGGGGCTACCGCAAAACAGGTATGGCGTACCCAACATCTTTAGCTTTACCCTCATGTATCAATACGAGCTGTTCAACAACACCTACCTGCAAGTCCTGGCTAATTATATTGACACCCAGTATCCCGTGCAGTGGTTCTATCCGCAGGCATCAAGTGTGGAATTGGAAAACGGGGATTTCCGGCAGTATTCGTGGGGAATGTCCGCAGGTTACAATTCAATTATCGGGCCGATCAAAGTTTCAATTGCCTGGAACAGAGACACCAACACTTTCCTAAGTAATTTACAACTTGGGTTTTTCTTTTAAATCTGTGAAACCACTTGCCGGCATTATTTTGTTAGTGCAACATTTTTTTTATTTCTTTAGCCTTTACCAATCCATAATGCATGTCGCAAAAGCGCTACACTAATATTCGTGAACACTGGAAAAATGATCTGATTGCCGGGTTAAGTGTTTCACTGGTGGCACTGCCCTTATCTATGGGGATCGCCCTGGCTTCGGGTGTGCCACTTACAGCAGGTATCATTGCATCGGTGGTTGGAGGAATAGTCACTACATTGTACCGGGGAAGCCATATTGGCATAAATGGGCCCGCTGCCGGTTTGATTGTGGTAACCGTAGCATCCATGCATCAGCTCGACGATGGTTCCGGCCGGGTATTTCAATATGTGCTTGCCGCATACTTTTTTTCGGGCCTGATCCAGGTCATCCTCGGCGCCATACGAGCCGGTAAATATGCCGATCTATTTCCATCTACTGTCATACATGGAATGTTAGCCGCCATCGGCCTGATCATCATGATCAAGCAGATCAATGTAGCCCTGGGACTAGAAGCTACCACTGCTAACACAATCAATACGATCCGAAGCCTCCCGCAGTCATTTATGAATGCCAACATCATCGTCACCTTATTGTCATTGATCTGCTTGATCATTCTGGTCAACCACCACAAAATCAAAAATAAATTTGTCCATTTCATTCCATCGGGCATGTGGGTATTGCTCTTTTCCATTCCGGTGATATACCTGCTCGACTTCGATGTTGCCCGTGAAATTAATGTAATGGGGCTTTCGGCATCGGTAGGCCCGCAGCACCTCATACAACTTCCGGATGCGCTGGCCAAAATGATCATATTTCCCGATTTTTCTCAGATACACAGACCCGTATTCTGGATGATCGTGCTAACGGTCACCCTGGTATCGTCAATAGAAAATGTTTTGAGTTGTAAAGCAGTAGACAAGCTGGATCCATTTAACCGGAAAACCAACTATAATAAGGATTTTATAGGCGTTGGAGGTAGCGCCATGATCGCAGCTTTAATTGGAGGTTTGCCAATCATTACAGCGATCGTAAGAAGTTCGGTCAATATCAATCATGGGGCAGTGGGGCGTTTATCCAACTTTACTCACGGATTGTTTATCCTGCTTTTTGTTTGGCTGTTTTCACCTGTTATTCAGGATGTGCCCCTTGCGGCGCTGGCAGCTATTTTGATTTATACGGGATATAAATTGGCATCCCCGAAAGTATTCAGGGAAAACTATCAAAAGGGATGGGAACAGTTCCTAGTATTTGTTTTTTCACTTACTGCCACGCTTTCATTCGGGCTATTGTGGGGTATTTTTCTCGGCATGGTATTTACGCTGTTTATCCAATGGGTACAATCCGGGCTTTCCCCTATCCTTTTTTGGAGGAATACACGGCAGTTATCCATAAAAACCATTCGTGAAGGAAAAAGAAAAACGGTGATTAAGATCAGGGGAATAGCCAATTTCCTCAATATAATATCTGTAAAAAATGCTTTGGGAAAAGTGGACAAAGAAGATTATATGATCCTCGACCTGGGATACACCCGTTTGATTGACAATACCACATTGGAGTATATACATGAAATAGAAGAAAAATATTTTCTGGAAGGCCGGGAGTTTGAAATTATGGGGCTCGACACACATCAGTCTTCCTCTTCCAACCCAAATGCCCTGCACATACTCCGTCCGCCAAAAAGGAAGATGGCGAAACTGACCAAAAGACAAATTGCCTTTAAGGAGATTGCCGATAACAATGGCTGGTCATTCAATCCGGAAATAAACTGGGAAAACTATCAGTTAAAGAAGTTTCCGTTCTTCAAGACCAGGCCGGTCGAATATCGAAAAAATTCTATTGTGGGCAATTATCCTGAACTGGAAGTGAGCTGGGAATTTTTTGACCTTACTTTTGACGAAGGCGCCTTACTTGCCCGGGAAGTATACCACACATCGGCCCAATTATTGAGATTGCCTTTCGAAATGCCTGTTTTTTCGCTCGAAAAAGAGGAATTTCTGGACAGGGTGGTGCAAATGGCTACGCTCGAAGATATCGACTTTGATCATGAAAAAGACTTTTCAAAGCGTTATCTGTTGAAAGGCCCCGATCCAAAAGCAATCAGACGCTTTTTTAGTGAAGATCTAATTGACTTTTTTAAGAAGGGTGATATTTACCATCTTGAAAGCAGCGGAAATGAATTGATCGTCTTCAGGCACTTGAGACGAGCTACCACTAATGAAGCACAAAAAATGATTCGCTTCAGCAAATATTTAGTGGCCCGCCTGTATCGAAGCTTAAATGATAAAAATGAACTCAAAGCCATGTAGCGCCGCGCAAATGCTTACATCATATCAAAAATAATTTAAGTTGGCCCTTTCTGATAAATTGATCCGCATCAAGTTCGGGCATTGCTTTGTGTGAAAAGCGCTTCTGTCGTATCTTTTGAAATAGGGAATGGATCATCTCGGCATAATTCCCCTTTCCCCGCATCCTTTGCCCAAAGTTGGGATCATTCAATGACCCGCCATGAATATGCTTTACCTTATTCAATATTTTAGTTTTGCGCTCAGGCATGTTTTTATCAAGCCAATCACCAAATATTTCGGGGAGTGGCCCATTGAGACGAAGCAAGGTATATGAAGCCGAAAGCGCCCCGGCCTGTGAAGCTTTAGGCAGAATGTCACTTATCTCGTGGTCATTAACTGAAGGAATGATCGGCGCCATCATTATACCGGTTGGTATACCCGCAGAGGAAAGTTTGTTGATCGTATCGAGCCTTATTGAAGAAGTGGATGTACGGGGTTCCAAATTTCTTCTGAGCCCCTCATCTAATGTAGTAATGGTGATCACAACGCGTACAAGTTTGTGCTCAGCCAGCTTTTTTAAGAGATCAAGATCACGCAGTATAAGAGCATTTTTGGTTATAATACCTACGGGGTGCCTGTACTTAAGTAACACTTCAAGTAAAGAACGGGTTATTTTGTAATTCCTTTCTAGCGGTTGGTAGCAATCGGTATTGCCCGATAGCATTATGGTTGATACGCGATAATCCTTTTTGTTGAACTGATGTTCCAGCAACCGGGCTGCATTTTTCTTTACGATGATCCGCCGTTCAAAATCATAACCGGCGTTGAAGCCCCAGTATTGATGCACGGGACGGGCATAGCAATAGGCACATCCATGCCCACAACCCTGATAGGGGTTGACCGAATACTCAAAAGGTATATCCGGACTATCATTTTTGGAAATGATCTTTTTAGGGTTTTCCTCATAAACCACTGTTTCGTCCCCCACAAAAAAAGGTTCATCAATACCATCGTGGTCATCTGTGGTATAACTTAGTTTTTGAAAAGGATTAACCGGATTGACCCTTGCCCCCCTGCCCTTGTAATCGTGTTTCATATTAGCAATTTACTAAAATATGTAGCAAAACGGTCATGAAGCATAAAAAAAAGAGGCTGACCCTCCCGAATCAACCTCTTTTTAAAAAGTTTTAACCCACTATCCGATTTTGATGGTTTTAACTGGTTTCGGTTTAGCTTCTTCTTTTTTAGGGATCATAATTTTCAGAATTCCGTCTTCATAGTTTGCTTTTATCTTTTCGGCTTCCACAATGTTTTCAGGCAAAGTGAAAGAACGACGGAAGCTGGCATAGCGGAATTCCCTTCTTGTGTAATTGCCCTCTTTGTCTTTATCTTCCTGTTTTTCTTCCCTTTCGGAAGAAATAGTGAGTACATGATTGTCGAGCTCAACATGAAAGTCATCCTTTTTCATGCCGGGCGCAGCAATGGTTACCTCAAAATTTTCATCATTTTCAAGAATGTTCACAGCGGGGGTTGAATATCCATACTGTGTCATTCCCCTGTTTCCCCAATCAAAAATATCTTTGGTGAGGAAATCATCAAAAAACGACGGAATGCTTGGAAACAAACCTTCATTTCTTTTCATCAGTGTCATAAAAACCTCCTTTTTTTGATTGAACTTTTACTTCTTAATGATCAAATAGTATACCACGGCACTAAAGACGAAATATTGGCAGAATGCCGAAACAATCTATGACAAAAAGACGGTTAATATACTGACAAACAAATGTTAATGACATTATGACGCCATCTTCTGGTGCTGGGTTTTCCCGATATGCGCTTTGATATAATCCACGATTTTATCAATAGCCTCTTTGGCTTCGGGCATACCACCAAACATGTGCCACCAGTGGATGAGCCCCTGCCAGGTTTGGAACTCCACCTCTAGCTGAAATGATTTTGCTTTTTGGTACAATCGATTGGCATCTTCATATAAAACCTCGCTCGTACTTGCCTGAATGAGCATGGGCGGCAAGCCGGCCAGGTTCCCAAAAAGAGGTGAGATAAGCGGATCGGACAGGTCATGGCCAGCGGCATACAATTCAGCCCACCGCCTCATTTCGAATACATCAAGGAAGCGGTCGTTTTTAGCATTGTGCTTCCGGTCGTCTTCATTG
Organism: Cytophagales bacterium; assembly: GCA_003500135.1. Classification (GTDB taxonomy): domain Bacteria; phylum Bacteroidota; class Bacteroidia; order Cytophagales; family Cyclobacteriaceae; genus UBA10427. The sequence continues at coordinate 16,110 of DNTA01000035.1, forward strand.
TTCACCAGGTCAACATAAGGTGACAAAAGAACATTAGCGGCGGGCAGGGGCATTTTATCCATTTTAAGCTTCAGGGATAGTGAAAGCGTCAAGCCACCTCCGGCAGAATCGCCAATAATGAAAATGTGACCGGGCTCGTAACCCTGCCCCAATAGGTATTCATATGCTTTATAGGCATCATAAAGTGCGTAAGGGAAGGGATATTCGGGCGCTTTTCGATAGTCGATCAGCAGGCAGGCCATACCGGCATCTTTGGCTATTTTTCCGGCCAAACCCCGGTGACTGTGTGGTGAGCCGATCACGTACCCACCTCCATGCAAGTACAAAATCACATCCTCGGCGCTTCGCTTATCGGGTACCAGCCAGTCAGCCCTGAACTCCTTAAATTCCACCTCGCCCCTGCTAACGCCCCACGGTAGAGTGGCAAACATGGTAAAAGTTTCCAGCAATCCTCGCAAGTGGTCGATAGGAGGTAGTTTCCAATACATCGGTACGCTTAAAGTATTCAGCGCATTTTTCAACACATTATGCTTCCACGATGGCATGATTCCAAAAATTACCTTTTTAAATTTTCTATTCTTTGACGATGTCTCTTTCTAAAGTCGCGATAGGCAGTGTTTAACAAGGGCAACCACCCCAGAACGGGCAAATACAGATACAGGTGCTTCCATCTCGAAAACAATATCCTGATCGAAGAAAGAAAGCCTAACTTCATATCCACTTCCCCTCCTTTTCTTTTCTTAAACCTGCTATGGAACTCAGAAAATAAAAGCGGCCATCCAAAAGGATAAGGGTATGGAAAATGCTTCAGGTTAGAGAATACTTTTTTCAACAACCCTCCTATTTCATACGGCCTTTTACCATAATTTTCTACCGCCCGCAGCAGTTCATCCTGCATCAGGTTATGAACACGCTCCTTAATTTCTACCAATTCATCCCATGTCAGCTCTTCAACCGGCTTATTGATCCAGGTGTAGGGTTTTATTCGTTCTCCCACCACATAGGTAAGCCGGGCCGGAAAGGCTGCATAAAAAAACCAGGGGGCCACAATCAACAAAGGCGTAACCAGGCCCAGGGGCAAATAGGGTATCCCTACTTTATTGACCAGCCGGTTCAGCCAGGGAATATTGTAGGCCAACGGATTGATAAACTCACCATTGACTGTGTGTATAGGAACAATATCAGTTTTATACTTGAGCGACATGGTAATGAAAGATGAAGAAAAGCGCTGTAGCTGATAGCGCTTATTGAACCCTTTGCCGATCCCGGGCACTCCTTCGGGGTATATGAGCAGGTTATGGGAAGACTGGTTCATCATCGTTTCAAAATTGAGGAAAGTGGCATCAATGGCTCCCGACTTATACCACAAATTGTCGCACAGGAAGGGGTTCATCAAAGCAGATTCGGAAAGCATCGGCGAACTCAATGGCCTGAAGCACCTCGAATCGAATTTGAACAGCTTAAAAGTATTGCTGGCCAGTACGATGGCGTCCCAGGGAAAAGCCATACCGGAATGATTACTGGCAAAAATAAGTGGAACTCCGGGATTATTGCGTTCCGGGAAATCATCAAAACCAATAAAACGAGGCCTGAAGTAGATTTCGTTGAGATAAACCATGACATGCCGGTTAATTTGATCTACAAATTCAGGATCAAAATACCTGTTGATGATATACTGATTTCCCGCTACCTGGCTGGAAATATCCTGATACCATGATTTAGATGGCTTATTTACGGCTTTCTGAATTATAGGCATATTATCAAATTTCACAAAAACGAAGGCATCAACTTATAAAAACCTAAGTTTTCATATCTCAATATATGTTTTTTTATTAAAATGACAATTATTTTTTTATGCATACATACTATTTTGCCATTTTAATGTTATATTAAAAATAACGAATAAAGGGTACACATGGATAAAATATTTGATTACATCGTCATCGGATCAGGTTTTGGGGGAAGCGTCTCAGCCATGCGGCTTTCGGAAAAAGGCTATAATGTCCTGGTAATTGAAAAAGGGAAAAGGTTTCGTTCAAAGGATTTCCCAAAATCCGACTGGAACATCAAAAAGTTCCTATGGGCGCCCCTATTGCGATGCTTTGGCTTTCAAAATATTACATTTTTCCGCAAAATCACCATTCTAAGCGGTGTTGGTGTTGGTGGAGGCAGCCTGGTATATGGAAACACACATATGATGCCCGGTGACGAGTTTTTCCAAAACCCGGTATGGGGCCATTTTAAAGACTGGAAAAGCGCCCTTAAACCGTACTACGACAAAGCAAAGTTCATGCTGGGCACTATACCCTACACCCGGTTCAACCATGAAGACCTTCTGCTTAAGGAGGTGGCCGCTGATATGGGCAAAGAATCATCGTGGAGTGGGGTAAATGTCGGAGTCTTTTACGGTGACACTGAAAAACCCACAGACCCATACTTTAAAGGGCTTGGGCCGAAACGCACCGGATGTGTGGAATGTGCAGGATGTATGGTGGGTTGTCGGTATAACGCTAAAAATACCCTGGACAAAAACTACCTCTATTTTGCTGAAAAAAATGGCGCTGAAGTAAAAGCGGAGACACTTGTAACCAAAATTGAATATGACGGCGCTCATTATCATATCCATACAAAATCTTCTACAAGCTGGTGGGGCCGAAAATCACATAAAGTATTTAAAAGCAAAGGCCTGGTGGTTTCCGGTGGTGTTTTAGGCACCATGAAGCTCCTGCTCGATCAGAAATATGGCCGTAAAACTTTGACGGCAATTTCCGATACATTGGGCAAAAACATCAGAACGAACTCCGAATCACTTTGCGGCGTAAGCAATACTTCAGAAAAAATAAACAATGGCGTAGCCATCAGTTCGTATTTCAACCCTGACGATCACACTCATATCGAAGTGGTGAAATACAATGACGATTCAGGCTTAATGGGCCGATTAGGCACGCTGGCGGTGGGTAGCGGCAATGGTCTGGTACGTACGCTGAAATGGGTGGCGCAAGCGATCAGGCAACCTATAAAACTTTTGCGTATCACATTTAATATTAAAAACTGGGGTACCAACTCGATCATATTCCTGGTAATGCAATCGCTGGATAATGCCATGCGGCTAAAATGGAAAAAGGGGGTTTTTGGCAATCGCATGAGCTTTGTTAATGATGAAAATATGAAAGTACCTGCCTATATACCTGTGGGTCAGGAGGTAATGCACCGATATGCAAAAAAAACTAATGGCATTTCGCAAAATGTATGGCCCGAAATACTATTTAATATGCCCATGACCGCCCATATTCTCGGTGGATGCCCGATGGGGGAAAATGCCGCAGAAGGAGTAGTCAATGAAAAGTTTGAAGTGCACAATTATCCGAACATGTTTGTCCTGGATGGATCGATAATCCCTTGCAATTTAGGGGTAAACCCCAGTTTAAGCATTACGGCATTCTCGGAATACGCCATGGACCAAATCCCTGACAAACCGGGCAATTCGAAGAAAAAACTGGAAGATCTATTAGGTGTAGATGTAAAAACCAACGCATGGCCATTTCACATCAATAAGTCTTGAAGGCTTGAATTATTGAAATTGGATCTCTATTTTTCATTATTGGTTTTAATTTTATTTTTGCAATAGTATTGGATATGATAACATGTATACATTAACAATTCCTTAACTTTAAGCCTATGAATTGAAGACTAATTCAAAATTAACACACTTAAACAATGTTCATGGCAGCAAATATCTCACATAGTGTTAATTCAAACTTTATTCGGCGCTATTTATAAAAACATTTGTTTTCCAATTTCTTCCTTTTTTATTTCAGTATTTTTAATAATTTGTGGTATATATTTGAAAATGTTAAACAGTTTTTGTTTTTTTCGATACAGAATTAATTTATTGGCAATACAACAGCTCCAACAACCAGTAGTAAAATGGAGCCACTAACGTATTTAACTTTAACTTTTATGCAACAAAATGTTTACAAAATTGGAAGAGGCCTTTTCGTTTTAGGCCTTTTGATATGCCTGCATACCTTTTCAGCCTATTCATCAGGCTACCAGGTATTGCTGCAAGGCAACCGATCCACGGCTATGGGTAATTTAGGTGTTGCCCTCAGTCCAGACGCATCTAGCATGTTTTTTAATCCGGGCGCCATGACTTTTATGGAAGGAAGCCAGGTAATGTTGGGGGCCAATGGTATATTTAATTCCATCGCCTACTGGAATAACGTTCAAAATTCCGGCATAGTTGAAAACACCGATAACCCGACGGGAACACCTTTTCATGTCTATGGTGTTTTTGGCGCAGACGATAGCAATTGGAAATTCGGCCTTGGCGCTTATACACCATTTGGTTCAGGTGTCAAATGGGGCACAGATTGGACCGGGAAATACCTACTTGACGAATTGACCCTTCGTGCTATTTACGCCCAGGCCACGGTAGCTTACAAAATCAATGACCAACTATCTATTGGAGCCGGTTTTGTGGCGAATTTCGGTAGTGTGAACCTCCAGAGGACTTTGCCTATTAGCGGTGAAGACCGTGCGTCGGTGGAATTGGATGGCAACGCAGACGTGGGATTCGGGTATAACATTGGAATATTTTACAAACCCAGCAACCAATGGCAAATTGGTGTGAGTTATCGGTCCAGAATAGACGCCGAAGTAAAAGGTGGCGACGCGAAGTTTGAAAACATCCCTTCATCGCTTAACGCATTATTTCCAACCACTACTTTCTCCGCAAGCCTTCCACTACCTTCTTCTATTAATGTCGGCGTAGGTTATTTACCCAACGAAAACCTGGAAATTGGTATTCAGATCGACTATGTCGGCTGGGGCGCTTATGAATCCCTCAATATTGATTTTGAAGACAATACACTTGGCCTGGCAGACAGCAATTCGCCCAGAAACTATGAAGATTCCTGGGTATTCCACCTCGGTGGCGAATACAAAATGAATGCGCTGCAATTCAGGGCGGGGGGGTACTACGACATATCACCTGTACAAGATGGTTATATGACCCCGGAAACACCGGATGCCAACCGAATAGGATTAACTGCCGGTATCGGATACACTGTTTCTGAAAATTTCCAAATCGACCTGTCATTCCTTTATATCATGGGGCAGGAAAGAGAACAAACGGTAGCACAAGCTCAGGCAGCAGGTACTTACCCGATTGGAAATAATTCCGATCCGTATGCTGTTCAACCGGGCACCTATAAGTTAAGGGCTTACATCCCGGGACTTTCATTATCGTATAAATTTTAGTGTAGATTAGATCAATGATACTCATGAATATTTTAAAGAAATATATACTTCCGGCATTTGCTTTGTTTGCCTTTGCCTGTGATACTGAAATTGATATACCTGCCCCTTCCACAGGATCGGGTAGCGCACAGCTGGATTTCTCAAACTATGTGGCAGTGGGCAACTCCCTTACTGCCGGTTTTATGGACAATGGCCTGTATGAAGAAGCCCAGATGAATTCATTCCCTGCGATCATAAATGGCCAGCTACAAGCCGCCGGTGCAGAAACCAATTTTACCCAACCCATGGTAAGCGGCAATGGAAGTGGTTACTTGAGATTAGCTAGTTTAGACTTAATCGCCAGTGAATTTACATTCGATAGCGCATTTTTGGCCCCTGATCCGAGTTTTTTACAGAAAGCTACAGGAAGCGGGTTTAATAATATTGGTGTTCCTGGCATTCGGGTAAGCGACATTAAAACGCCCGGTTACGGCGCTGACCCGCAGCAGGCCAATCCCTTTTTCTGGCGCATGCTACCCTCAGGAAGCGAATTGACCACTTATGCTGACTACGTAGCAACCTCTGATCCAACATTTTTCACTTGCTGGTTGGGAAATAATGATGTTTTAGGTTATGCCACTAGTGGTGGTTTGACGCCATTAACGGATTCAGCAACTTTTAATTCGTTTTATAGGGATTTGGTTGACGGAATGGTAAATGGAGGTGCACAAGGCGTTGTAGCCACAATACCTGACGTAACCAACATTCCATTCTTTCAGATTGTGCCTTGGAATGGTATTCCTATATTTACTCAAGCAGACGTTGATAGTGCGAATGTAGGATACGCCAGAGAAATTGATCCTCAAATTGAATTAGCAGTAACTATTGCAGCTGTTGCGACTAATGTAATTCCAGATCTGGCTTTTCAAGCGGCATATCAGCCTGCATATGATGCAGCAATAGATGCTGGTGCATCTGATCAGGAAGCTCAAGCAATTGCTGAACAAGCTGTCGAAGACTTATCTAACCAATTAATTAGCGAATTACCGGATCACCT
>DNTA01000166.1:0-120 GCA_003500135.1 Cytophagales bacterium
AGATAGTATGGGACCAGGCAGGACCCTATGATGTAAGCGTCAATTATGATAATGCGAGTGGATGTGGTGCGCCATCAGCAACCACAGAAAACATTACAGTCAATCCATTGCCCACCCCAA
>DNTA01000166.1:148-17879 GCA_003500135.1 Cytophagales bacterium
GATAGAGATAGTATGGGACCAGACAGGACCCTATGATGTAAGCGTCAATTATGATAATGCGAGTGGATGTGGTGCACCATCAGCAACCACAGAAAACATTACAGTCAATCCATTGCCCACCCCAACCATCACACAAGGTGGTCTTCCTCCGGATACGGAGCAGTGCGAAAATGCAACAATTTCGTATCAAACCTCTAATACATATACTACTTATTCGTGGAATGTGCTGCAGGGTGGAACCATAACCAGTGGCACCAACGCATTCATAGTTGATGTAGATTGGGATAATAATGACAATAGTAACCTGGGTATTCTGGAATTGATGGTTTCTGATGGAACATGTAACAGCGTTCCGGTGACTATCAATGTAAATATTAATCCGGCGCCGATAGATTTCGATATCACTTCGCCAAACCCGGTTGTGGCATGTGAAGGGGAAACGTATCAGATCATCGGGGCAAATTCACAAACAAATGTTACCTATGACCTGATTGACCTTGCTTCCGGCTCTTCACTGGGAGATTTTACAGGAAACGACGGCACACCTTATCAGTTCGATATAAGCCTGCCAAGCGCAGGTTCACCTTATGAATTGTTGGCGCTCGCAACAGATGACAATTCGGGATGTACCCAAAATATGGATACATTAAATATTACGGTAAATCCCATTCCAGTAGCGCTAGATCAGTCTTATACCATATGTGAAGACATACCTGGAAGTGGTATCACTTCTCAAAGCTTATCAATTTTTGATGGTGATATTACCCCTACAGCGGGCGCAACAGTCGCCTGGTATAGCGATGCAGCGGCTACCATTCCAGCTCCCGATCCGGTAAACATTTCAACAGGTGACGATTTTTATGCAGTAGTTTCATCGACAAATGGATGTACTGATACTGCAGTGGTTGACTTTACAGTACCGGAAGCGCCCGAAGCAAATGACTTAACTCCAACCTTCTGTTCAGATGCCATTGGAGGAACTGATGCCACTATCGATCTGACATCACTGAATGCTTTAGTAAGTACTACCGCCGGCGCTACAGTGCAGTGGTTTACCGATCCGGGAAGAACAGGGGCAGATGAAATAGTGGCACCCGCATTAAATAACTTTACTATAAGCGATGGAACTACCTTATATACACGGGTTACCCTGGGCAGCTGCATTAACGACGCTCAGGCTGCCTTCATAATTAATTCTACACCCACTGTTGCAGCGCCTCCACTACAACAGGTATGTGAAGACCTGTTAATTGGGCCGGGACAGGCATCTTTCGATCTGACATCACTGAGCAATGGTATCAATGCAGGTGCTGACTCCATAGTTTGGTATACGGATGCCGGATTTACAGCCAGAGTGGCAGATGATACCTATGAAATCATTAATAATGGTGCAAGCCGGTATGCGCTCGTATGGTCAAATAATTGTACGAACAGCGCTCTGGTGAACTTCCAGGTGGTGAGCGCTCCTGATATTGATCCAGTGACCATTAACGAATGCGAAGAAACGTTTAGCAGCGGGCAGGTTTCCAATTATGACCTGACCATATGGGATAACGATGTGAATGGTGGTAGTGGGGATGTAGTACGATATTACAGCGATGCGGCTTTAACCGCTGAAATTACTGCGCCTATTACGATTTCTGATGGCGAAACTTATTTCACAGAAGTGGATAATGGAAGCTGTACCAATACTTCTACGCTGGATGTAACAATTAACCGATTGCCGGAGGCGTCTAACGCTACTACAGATATTTGTCAGGATCCGAATAATCCGGGTACGGTTGATGGCGTGGACCTGACTTCTTTTGATACACAAATTAATACAAATGCAGGAGTCACTACCAACATTACCTGGTTTGATGGGGGAATGAATCCGGTGGGAACACCTGATAATGTAAATGGCGTAACGGATGGAACGGTATTTAATGCTGTGGTAGATAGCGCAGGATGCCAGAATATGGCCTCTCTAACCATAAACCTGAATAGTGTTCCGGCTCAACCTGTTATAACCGGTAATTTCAGTCCGAATTGTAGCGAAGCAGGTGTGGTTTACAGTGTAACTGACGTGCCGGGTTCTACATTTACCTGGACGGTGCCCACAGGCGCCAGCTTTACCGCCTCTGCGAACAATGAAATTACAGTCGATTTTGCTGATCAGAATGGATTTATAACGGTATTTGAAATAGATGCCAATGGTTGTGAAAGTTTAGTTGGTCAGCAACTGATCTCATTGCAGGGATGCCCCTTCAATGTAGCATTAATGGCTGATGACACTGCAGTTTGCTCAGGAGGTGATATAACCTTTACCAATTTAACCACCGGCGCAGATGCTGCTGCCACCTACAATTGGTATTTCGGAAATCCGGCTACAACCAATCCTACCCCGGCAACGGCTAATGGTTTTGGCCCTGATTTCACGGTGAATTATGCCGGTAACGGAATTGATACCGTTGTATTGGAGGTTGTAGATCCTGTAAATGGTACGGAAACCGACACGGTATTTATCAATATACAAGCGGTGCCGACAGCAAGTATTGCAGCGCTTACACCGGATGCATGTGAAGGAAGTACAGCATCACTCGAATTCAGCTTTACCGGCCCGGGACCTTATGATATTACTTATACCGATGGAATTTCCACTTTCAATGAAACGACGTCTAATAATCCTTTTATAGCATCCGTTAGTCCAATTGATACCACGACGTATGAATTGTTATCAGTGAATAATGGAATTTGTGCGGGAACTATCGCTAGTAACCTGGCCACCATAAATGTAGCTCCAACCCAGTTTGTTGAAATAAATCTGGAAAATGTCACGGTTAATCCGGGAGAAACCTTTACGGTGCCTGTTCGAATAAATGACTGGGATACGGTTACCAACGCGGCATTCACAATTAACTGGAACCCTGTTCAAGTATCTTATGACGGATTTGTAAACAGTGATATCCAAAATATTGGCGCTGCTAATTTTGACGCCAGTCTGGCAGGTGGCGGTATATTAACATTTAACTGGAGTACAGCTTCAATGCTGGATACTACCATTACGAATAATACAATCTTATTTGAATTGTCCTTTACGGCAATTGGAATAGGCAATTGTAACAATACAGCGATATCTATTGATCCGGCAGGAGTAGCGCCGTTAAGTATAGGCACATTTGATGGCTTATGCGAGGCGGTGGTGAACGTATCAAATGGTCAAATCAATACCTTACCGGCTCCTCCGATTCCGGATACCGATACGGTTGGGATTTGTCTAAATGGCAATGGTGACATTGACCTGGGCGCCACACCTGTAAGTGGTGGTCTGATACGTTGGTTTGAAGATGCTTCATTAACTACTGAAATTGCCACCGGGAATATCCTTGATATTAATTTAAATACAACAACAGCCTACGATACTGTATTCTATCTCACGCAGGAAGTGACAGGTTGTGGCGTTTCAGATCCCGATTCAGTCCGCGTGATCATTTCTGATTTTACCGGTACGCCAGGTATTGTTGCTGATGTTCCTTCAGCCTGCCCGGGAGACCCGGTTACCTTTACTGCCAGTCCGGCAGGTCAGGCCCAGTATGACTTCTTCATCAATGGAGTCCTGGCCGTTTCAGGTAGCAACGAGGTATTCGTGGTGGATACATTGTCCAATCAGGACTCAGTCAGTGTATCGATCACTAATGCAGGAGGATGTTCCGTTGATGTAGATGGTATAAAGATTAATATTACAGAATTTATAGTTGATGCTGTGGTAACGGACCCAACTGGTTGTGGAGGGAATGACGGAACCATAACAATCAATAGTGTAAGTGGTGGCACAGGGCCATACAGCTTCCTGTACTCTTCATCGCCTATTCCATTGGCTGATCCCACTAATCCTAATCAAAGCAGTTTGGTTGCCGGTACTTATCAGTTACAAATAACGGAGGATGCAGGTGCAAACTGTTCACAGACGTTTACCTATAATCTGAGGAATCCTGTACCGTTTAGATCATCAATTGTGGATATTTCAAATGTAACAACATTTGGAGGTAGCGATGGGTTTGTAACCATAGGTATTTCACCGCAACAGCCGGGCTATAACGTTTCCTGGACTGGAACTGGAACTATTACCAATCCGAATCAAACCACGGATTCGTTGAGTACGATCAGCAACTTGACTGCTGGTGATTATAAAGCAATTATTTCAGACGGAATCTGTATTGATTCCCTCCTGATTAATATTACGCAGCCATTGCCCGGAGGTGGGGGAAATCTGTTAGTGGATGTCGTAAACCTTAACGATGTAAGCACTTGTGGTGCAGCTGACGGAAGTATAGAAGTTTCCGTAATAGGAGGCTCAGGAAATTATACCTATTTATGGTCAAAAGTTGGTGATCCGACTTTTTCAGCGCCTGATGCAGCTCTGATAAATGGTTTGGATGGAGGACAGTATTCCGTTGAAGTGCGCGACGTAAACAGCCCGACTTTAGTAGGGTTTAAAAACAATATAAATGTAACTGAACCACCACAATTTATTTTGACTACAAGTACAGTTGATAATCAAACCTGTAGTACAAATGGTGGTCAGATCATCTTTACTATTAACGGTGGTGTTGGGCCGAAATTTGGATATTCTATCAATGGAGTGGACTACTTTAGCTATTCAGCGCCAGCCGATACCATTACCAATCTTGGTGCAGCCACCTATAACCTGATGGTTATCGATTCCGGTTCAATGTGTATGACAACAGAACCTGTTATCGTTAACAACGGTCCTGACTTTAATGTAAATGTATCTACCGGAAATGCGGCGTGTAACACCTCGCCTACTGGTGAAGCGCTGCTGACAGTTGTTTCAGGCGGCTCAGGAAATGGAAATTATTATTACAGTGTTGACAATGGTGTAACGTATCAACCTTTCATAGGAACCGACAGAACGAACTTCAAGAATTTATTGCCTGGAAGCTACAGCTATCTCGTAAAAGACTCACTGTCGGGTTGCGAGGTTTCCCTGGTGGCAAATGTTGGGGTTTCCAATTCACTTATTGCCGATGCAGGCTTCGATGAAACCATTTGTGCTGATACGCTTCAACTCAAGGCGAATAATCCGGGAACGGGTAATATCGGGACATGGAGCCTGTTTAGCCCGGTAGATCCGGCCGTCACATTTGATGATGTCAATGAGGCAGGCACAAAAATCCGTGGATTATCCTCTCTGACGACTTATACCTTAGTGTGGACCGTTGAAGACAACGGTGGCGTATGTTCGGTAAGTGATACCGTATTGATCACGACCGAAGATTTGACGGATTGCCCTACAGGCGCATGTCCGATCACAGCCACGGTACTGGAAACCGTTCCATCAACCTGTTTTAATACTCCTAATGGTTCAGTAAGGATTGAAGTCGCGGGAGGAACGAGCCCGTATGAATACACCATAGATGGAACAAACTGGTTTACATTTGTATCCGGTAATTTCATTAACGGTTTACCAATAGGGGATTACAATATTGCAATCCGTCAGGTTTCTGACCCAAGTTGTACGGATGCTGTGGCAATCAGTATGCCTTCTACCAATCCTGAAATCGTATTTGATGGCCCGTTTGTTACTATTTTACAACCGAATTGTCAGACGGCTGATGGTCAGGTAGAAGTGCCTATTATTTCTGGTGGTCAAGCTCCATACGATTATACACTGGATGGCGTTTCGTTCAATATGCCTGCTGACCGAACCATTACGGGATTAACTGCTGGCAGACGCGATTTCCAAATCATTGATAACACAGGATGTACAGTGGATACTGGTTTTGTAGTTACTTCACCTGGTAAGGTAATCGCTTCACTAAATGAAGAGGCTGTAAGGTGTTCATCTATTCAATTAAAATCGGGAATTGAAATAGTGGTTGATCAGGTGAATACAGATGTATCAGGTCCTTATGAAGCTGTTATTACCGGACTAGGTCAGAATGACGGATACCTGGAAACGTTCCAGATTCCGGCACAGGGCACCAAAACTGTTTTGGGCTTAGAGAAAGGTTTCTACAATGTAGTAGTTCAGTCCACATCCGGTAATGGTTGTGCGTATGAGGAGGACATCCAACTGTCTGAAGGACCATCTCCGGTTGGTTTTGATATCATTGATCGGGTAGATGTGGTGCCTTGCCAGGGCGACTTTGCCAGCATTACCATTGGCAACCCGAGAGGTGATCAGGATACCATATTCTATGCAAACTTATTGAATGATGCCGGAGTAGTAATTCAATCGACCGAACTCACTTATGCCCAGTTAGAAGCAGGTTATACCTTCAGCAATATCGAAGCAGGTAATTATCAGGTTCAGTTAACACAAAACCAGGATGGTTGTGAAAGCATAACCGAACTTTCTGAAGTATTAATAATTGGTGAACCCAATACGCCTCTCGCAATTGATATCAGGGACTCAGGTGTGTCTTTAACCAATAAACCCACAGGTCATATCGTAGCAGAGCTCACCTCGATCAGTGGTGGAGCGCCATATTTGTCTCTCATACAACTTACTGAGCCAAATCCGGTCACACCAATCACACCTGCAGAGATCATTGAGTTTAATGACAGTCAGGATTTTATTGAGTATGATGAAATAAGTAATGGTATTTTCAGGGTGAGATATGATGATTTATATTCTGCTACCTATACATTGATCGCTGAAGATGCGTTTGGATGTCAGGTAACACTTGAATTCGATCTGGGCTTCGACAATACCCTGGTTATACCCAATGTATTTACACCAAATGATGATGGTTTCAATGATGACTTCGATATCATTAACCTTCCGGCAGAAGGTTCACAATTAGTGGTGTCGAACCGTTCCGGAAAGATCGTATATGAATCGGACAATTATACCATTGATAACCTTTGGGATGGAGGTGAAGTAAATGATGGCATATATTTCTATGTGTTAAGTACTCCCGATGGTGAAGAATACAAAGGATGGGTTGAAATCTGGAGAGGCGCCCGACCTTAATTCTAAATAAAAAAGATCAATGTCGAAGAAGGCAGCTCAAAAGAGCCGCCTTTTTTTGTTAGCATCTTTACAGGAATTATCCATTTCATTTTATTTATATTAAGAAATAAAAACCTGCTGACAAAGGACTAAATCTTTGCCAGAAACGCCATTGTGTCTACATTATCCGCATAATCATCTACCTTTGGGAACTGTGCCTTTCCAAAGGGTACGGCGCGGTCAAATACTTCCGGGTCGGCTACTATACACTGCGTTTTGTTTTCATTTTGATTTATTCTCTGTTTAACCTCCGACAATTTATCATAGAACTCCAGGTACAGGAGACTTGTAGGTGATACCCAATCCAGGTTTTCTTCCAGTAAAACATAGCCAAAATCAAAATAAGGGGCTTGTCTTACCTGTAGAATACTTTTATTATAAAAATAGTTATTGGCATATTTATGGTGGTCCATCAGGTCTTGCCATTTTTTCCAGGCCGAGTCCAATTTTCCGAGGTCATATCCCTTTGGTAAAAAAATATGGGAGACATTGCGGCAACCCATTCCGAAATAAGTAAATATGTCATCGCCTAATCCTTCCAACTGTTCTGTGGTAGTATTGTCATCGACGATACTTACCGATGTTCGGTTTTGACGAATGATATGAGGAATATCTTTAAAATAATAGTGAAAATATCTGGCGCTGTTGTCACTTCCCGTTGCAATCAGTGCATCAACACCTTTCATGTTATCTGTAAATTCGATTAAGCTTTGCCAGCGGGGCTCAATACCGATTAAACATTCGGTAATAAATGGAATAAGATATTTATCCTGACTACTAAGCTTGCCTTGTAGCCTGTTGCCGGATAAAAGCACGCATAAGAAATCATGGAACCCTACCATTGGAATGTTTCCTGCCATGATGACCCCAACATTTTTGGCGTTACTACGGTCGGCATCGTATTGGTCCAGCCAGGTGGCCACTTTTTGTGGCTCCAGAAGTACAAGCATCCCTTTCCATGCCAGCTTAAGATTGTCAAAAGTGAACCAGGGATTATGAATATAAGCCTTGTGAAAAAGCTCATTTTTATCGCTTATTGATAATCTTTCTAATTTACTATGTAATGCCGAAAAACTCTTTTTCAGATGATCCAATTCCATAAATATGTGGTAAATTTGAATTAAGCTTAAGAGTCGTAAACTTAAGTCTAAATTAGTTGTTTTATATATTGAAAACCGAAAAATCACACAGTTATGGCTATAATTATAACCGACGAATGCATCAACTGTGGTGCATGTGAACCAGAATGCCCGAATACGGCAATATATGAAGGTGGTGTGGAATGGAGATGGTCTGATGGCACCGAACTTAGCGGTGAGATTACCACACTCGATGGAGAAACAGTAGATGCTGATGCTGAACAGGAGCCGGTATCAGATGAGTTTTACTATATTGTAACCGGTAAGTGTACCGAGTGTCAGGGTTTCCATGAGGAGCCGCAATGTGCAGCCGTTTGTCCGGTTGATTGCTGTGTTCCTGATCCCGATCACGAAGAGTCGGAAGATGAACTGGCGAAAAAGAAAGATTTTATGCACGCTTAAGTTTGAATACAGCATTATAAAAGCCTCATAGAAATATGGGGCTTTTTTTGTTCATAAGAGTTGATGAAAAACAACAGAGGTGCTATTTCATTTTAGCCCTTTTGATCAGGTAAGCGCTTAGTATTTTGTCAAAATCCTCCCGGATGTCAGCTTCAATGAAGTCAATTTTAAAATCGCCACACTTGTATTTAAGATCATTATAATAACTTCTGGCCCGTGCCTGATATTGCTTTTGAACATCCTGTGGCTGAAGTCTGATCTTTTCACCGGTTTCCAGGTCAATAAATTCATGAGGCCTGTGGCTGAATTCGAATTTAAGTTCGGTCTCGTGGTCAGCCACATGAAATAGCAATACCTCATGCTGGTTATGTTTCAGATGGTGCATCGCTGTAAGAATTTCCTGCGAATCACTGTGATTGTCAAACATATCACTAAAAATTATTACGAGCGAACGCTTATGGATTTTGTTGGCAATTTGATGCAATACTTCCGGAATACTCCTGGTTTCCCTCCGCTGATCGCGTTTCAATAGCTTTTCCAGCTCTATATACATTTTGTGTAAATGCGATGAAGTAGATTTGATTGGAGTTTGAAGTTCAATGTCATCAGAAAAAGTTGTCAGGCCTACCGCGTCTCTTTGCTTGTGTAAAAGATATGACAAGGCAGCTGCAGCCATTATGCTAAACGTGATTTTACCATTATTATCTACGGGATAATACATCGAGGAGGAAGTGTCGATCAATATATTGCACCGTAAATTGGTCTCTTCTTCATAGCGCTTGGTAAAAAGCCGGTCAGTGCGTGCATACACTTTCCAGTCAATATTCTTTGTACTTTCACCGGTGTTATACAATCGATGTTCCGCGAATTCCACGGAAAATCCGTGATAGGGTGATTTGTGTAGACCGGTAATAAATCCCTCCACCAATTGCTTGGCCATGAGGTCTATTCTGTTGAATTCCCTTACCAGTTGTAAGTCTATTTTCATAACTATGAAATGCCAGGATTAATGAAATGTTTTAAAAAGTTCACCATCAAATTGAATTGAACAAGTTCATAATAAAATAACTTTCAGTGAAATTTCTTATTACTAAATTTCAATTTTTTACCAACACATTTGCAACATTCTAAATCATTGTTTTATATTTAACATGATTTCTATGGAAATATCTTATTTCTTTGATCTAAAGAACCATGTTGTAACTAAAAATTGAGTGTTGTGGAAGAGCATAAGGAAAGTGGAAAAGCCGAGCTTTATTCGAGAAGAGTGCGAGCCGGTAAGCGAACCTATTTTTTCGATGTAAAATCAACCCGTTCTAACGACTATTACCTAACCATTACAGAATCGAAGAGGAGATACAAGGATGATGGCTTCTTCTATGAGAAGCATAAGATTTTCTTGTACAAAGAAGATTTCAACAAATTTGTTGAAGCTCTTGGAGATACGGTTAATCACGTAAAAGAAAAACTATTGCCCGATGTTGATTTCGCTGAATTCGATGAGAAGCCTGTCCAGGCCGATGCTTCGGGTGAAGATTTTGACAGTGAATTAAAATGGGAATAGACTTATTCGCATGACTGATTAACCCTTGTATTACAAGGGTTTTGTTTTACTATCCATTTTATTGAAGCGCTTAAGTTGGCGCTAAGTGTATTCACATGCCTTTGCCATGATCAACAGAGCACTTCTATATATCGTTTTATTCTGTCTCGCATTCCTGCTGCTCGCATGGTATTTCTCCAATATTTTCATCTATATTATCATATCAATGGTTATCGCGACCATATTGAAACCCCTGACTAATTATTTGAACAAAGCACAATTATTTGATGTCAGGTTTTCCAAGATAATATCAATACTTCTTTCATTTTCTGTGGCTATTGCGGTCATTTCAGCTTTTATTTTTCTTTTTGTACCTCTTATTTCAGAGCAGATCAAAGTTTTCTCTGATATCAATATTGAGCAGGTACTTTCGGTGATGGCACAGCCATTCAAATGGGTTGAACACGTACTCATATCCAATGGCCTGGTCAACCAGCAGGAAGGTTTTTTAATTGAGTCGGTTAAAAATAGTCTTTATGTGATGGTGGGAAATATACAGTATTCCGAGATCATTAATCAGTTGGTTTCCCTGACCGGAAATGTATTTATTGGCGTAATAGCAGTGATTTTTATTACATTCTTTTTGTTATATGAAGATGGAATAATGCGCCGCATGTTTATCAGTCAGGTGCCCAATCATTATTTTGAAATGATGGTATCCGGTTTTTTCAAGGTTGAAAAGTTATTGTCTAATTATTTGTTGGGCCTTTTCTTCCAAATGATCTCTATTTTCACCATTGCCTTTATAGGTCTGTCCATTTTGGGCGTAAAGTATTCGGCAACCATTGCACTTTTTGCTGCTGTGACCAATCTTGTGCCTTACCTCGGCCCTGTGTTGGGCGCCACTTTTGGGGTATTTGTGGGCATCTCCACCAGTCCGGAGTTATTTTCGGGCAATGCCTATCTGTTTTTAGTTATTAAACTGGTATCGGTATTTGCCGTAGTTCAACTCGTAGATAACCTGGTACTTCAGCCGCTTATTTTTTCGAAAAGTGTAAAAGCGCATCCCCTCGAAATATTTATTGTTATATTTGCGGGCGCAAACCTGGCCGGTATAGCAGGCATGATTGCAGCCATACCTGTATACACTGTTTTACGGGTATCTTTTTTAGAGATAAAAAAGGCATTTAGAAGTTATAGGATATTTAAATTATAGTTTTCGATGGGATTGAAATGTGGAATTGTAGGCTTGCCCAATGTAGGAAAATCAACTTTGTTTAACTCTTTATCCAGTGCCAAAGCGGAGGCGGCGAACTACCCTTTTTGCACCATTGAGCCTAACGTTGGGGTTATTACAGTACCTGATGAACGGTTACAAGTACTGGCCGATCTGGTAAATCCTGAAAAAGTATTGCCTACCGTTATCGAGTTTGTAGATATTGCCGGTTTGGTGAAGGGGGCTAGCAAAGGTGAAGGCCTGGGGAACAAGTTTTTGGCGAATATTCGTGAAGTTGATGCCATTATACATGTGGTGCGATGCTTCAAAGATGATAATATTGTGCACGTAGATGGCCGGATCGATCCGGTATCTGATCAAGAAATAATTGATACTGAATTGCAATTGAAAGACCTGGAATCGGTGGAAAAGCGGATTGCCAGGGTTGAAAAAATGGCCAAATCAGGCGATGCCACTTCGAAAAAGATATATGAAGTACTCCAGGAATACAAAAGCCACCTGGAGGAAGGAAGGAATATACGATCATTCGACATTGAACCGGAGAAAAAAGCGCTGGTTCGTGATCTATTTCTTCTAACAGAAAAGCCGGTGATCTATGTAGCTAATGTGGAGGAAGGCGCGCTTCCCGATGGCAATGAACATGTCGAAAAGCTCAGGGCTTCAGTGGCCGATGAAGGGCCACAGGTGATTGTGATCAGTGCAGCTATTGAATCGCAAATCGCCGAACTGGAAGATCCCGACGAACGTGGAATGTTCCTATCGGAATATGGCCTTGAAGAATCGGGCCTGAACCGGTTGATAAAAGCATCTTTTGCCTTACTTGATTTGATCACATATTTTACGGCAGGCGAGAAGGAAGTAAGGGCCTGGACAATACACAAAGGCTGGAAAGCACCGCAAGCTGCTGGTGTTATCCATACCGATTTTGAGAAAGGTTTTATTAAGGCCGAAGTGATCAGTTACGATAACTATGTGACCTATAAATCCGAATTGGCATGTAAGGAAGCAGGCAAAATGGCAATCGAAGGGAAGGACTATATCGTAAAAGATGGTGACGTAATGCACTTTAGGTTTAACGTGTAAAATGGCCTTAATTGCCAGTAAAAATTATAAAGGCCTCGTAAATGTCTAAGGTTTTTTTTATATCTTAATCATATCTTTGATAACAATTTCTGTTTTTAATTGAAATCTTTAAGTAATATTTTGTTAATTTACTTAAGGAAATATGTGTTTTTTTAATATCGAATAGTAGAACATCAACTTAACCTTAAGTTCGCCTATTTTTTAAAATTGACAGCCTTGAGGATACGCATTATTTTTAACCTGAAAAATAAGGGGGCTTTTGTCCCTTTTCACCACCAGTACCTACTGGCACAACAAATCAAAGGTGTGCTGCTGAAAGGTCAGCAGGAAGAGTTTATCAATTATACACTCTATAATTTCAGTGGTTTAAAGGGGCAGACGAAGATCAGTCGAAATGGACTACATTATTACTCCAGCAAGGTTACTCTGGTGTTATCCTGCCCGGACAAGAAATTTGTAGACTATTTTATTAATCAGTTGTTTGACATGAAAACTATTGATGTCGGCAATTTGCACCTGGTCCCGGATAGTGTGGAAATAGAGGAAGAGCCCGAATTTGAGGAGACGACCAAGTTTATTTGTATTTCACCAATGGTGTTGATCATGCCCAAATTTAACGATAGCGAAAGCAAACGGTTTATTTCACCGGAAACAACGGAATATTCAGATTTGGTGTACAAATCAACCATGCTGAGGATGGAACAAACGGGCAAGTATTCAAAAAAGGATTTCGAAAAGTTTACCAGGTTTCAGGTAATGCCCGACGAAGGCTACTTAATGCGAATACGTGAACATCAAAAAAAGTTTGCCCGCATATATCCGGTGTACAACCAGGATGTTAAATACGAAGTAAGAGGCTATACTTTCCCTTTTACATTGTATGCAGATCCTGAAGTACAGGACTTCATTTTTACCTGTGGTATAGGTAGCCTTACCCATAAAGGTTTTGGTATGCTTGACCTCGCTAACAGCGATCCTTCAAAAAGGACAAAGGAATATCGCACCAGGGCCGATAAAATTTCTAATTAGAACCCTTCCAATAGCCTACCACAATGTCAGCTCGTAGTTGTGGATGTGAATAATATACAATGATGTCATAGTTGTTTCGTGTCTCAAAATGACTCCCCTCAATTATATATGGGTTTTTCTCGTGATTGGGCACGTAATAAATATAATCATACCAGCCCTGTTTCAGTAGTAAACTATTTTGATAAGTCTTAGCTTCATCATCGTATGTCATTTTCGTGCTTTTGTCAAATTTATATCCGGTCAAAGCCCCTGCTAAGTAAATATCCTCCGACAGCGGCTGATCCATTCTGAGATTGAAATGGACCTGAATATAGTCGGCTTCCAAATAGTCGCCGCTTCTGTCGCTGTTTTCAATAATGTAGCCGCCATTGTAGTCATTAAAAACCGCATAAGCTTCTTTTCCTTTTGGAATGTCGGTATATAAGGTAGCCTGGTACATACCGCGGTGTTCGGTTATTTGTGCCACATTCTGACCTGAATATAAAATGGAGCGGAGGTCGAAAAACCGATACTCATTGCCGGCAAAAAAGTTATTTTGTAGGTCAAAATAACGGTATTCAAGTTCATTAATGTCCGTTCGGACAAATGTGGGCTTTAACCCTTCGATGGCATTGTCCCACCTGAAATTCTGCCTGATGACCACTTTCACATCCATATGTGGATTTAATATGGGAAAGGATCCATAATTGATCTTAAAATTGATTTGATGGTTCGTAATGCGTTCGGATATGCCGGAAGACCTCTCAAATTTGGGCAATACGCCAACTTTACGATCATAAACCACAAAACGCCTCGTCAGGATTGGGTTATCAGGTTGCTCTTCGGGATATACCTTTATTATGTAATTCCCCGGAACTTTTACTCTGGGTAAACGAAATTTGAATTGGGTATAAGGTATTTTAGTATTAATTGAAAAGGCGTACTCCTCAATAAAGAACTCATTAAAATCATAGAGATACTCCATGTCATTCAAACCCGATTTAGTCCAGTCGGCATTACAGTGGATAATCGAAGCATAATAATAAGCAGCTTCATCGGTGTTGACCTCGTCAAATGTAAGTACCAAAGGCACATTTTGACTGAGAGGTACCACTGCCGCATGGATATTGGATCCTTTAGGGTCATTGGCAGGAAAAAGGTAAGCCGTCTTAATATCAGGATCAAAATTCTGATCACGAAAAACCTCCTGGCCAACACCGGAAAAATGAATGCTGAATAAAATCAGGCAAAATAAATATTTCATCAATTGAGCTTCGTTAAATACTATGCAAAGGTTGATAATGAAATTAAAAGGTTAAATATTACCTCTGTTTACAGATGGAAATATAGTAGAATTAGCTGATCATTTAAAATTGGCAGAAAAAGCTTTTGATGAAAAAGAAAAAGAAGCAGAATTCCAACGTTTTTAATTTTTCTGGTGTCATTATGTAAAGCACTGATTTGAACCCGGCCGGTAAAGATATTGAGATAATAGTTGAAAAGTGCAACGAAGGTGACAGAAAAGCCCAAAAAGCTTTTTATGAGCACTTTGCGCCTCAGTTATACGTGGTATGCCTGCGTTATGCCCGCACCACCCTTGAGGCCGATGATATGTTACAGGATTCTTTTGTGAAGATATTTACAAAATTATCGGACTTCAGAGGTGAATCGAATATATCGTATTGGCTCAAACGTATTGTGGTAAATACCGCAATCAATTACTATCGGAACAAATTATATATGTACCCGATGGTAGACGTAGAAGAGTATCAGGATGTATTGAAGCACGAGCATGTTATTTCTAAGATTCAATTGGATGAGTTGTTGGAAATGTTGCATGAATTACCGGAAGGCTGCCGGGTGATATTTAACCTTTATGCAATAGAAGGTTATAAGCATCAAGAAATAGCTGAAATGCTCAAAATCAGTGAAGGCACGAGTAAGTCACAATTTGCCCGTGCCAGGCAATTGCTTCAGGAAATGTTAAGACAAGATCATTGGGGTAGTTATGAAAGCATCGGAAAATAAAAAACCAGTCTTCGAAGAGGCCTGGAAGAATGCATTTGAAGGGGTAGAAAAATCTCCTCCACCGGGTGTTTGGGATAAAGTGGAGGTTGCACTTTCAGAAAAAGAGAATGGCAAACTGAAGAAAAGGTTATTCCTTTTTAAACTTCTGGTAGCGGCAAGTATAGCATTTGCAGCCATTTTGGTTGGTTATCAGTATTGGTTAACCGAAACATCAGCAGATGGGCAAAAATTGCTTTCCAAATACCAACAGGAGATTCTTTCAGGACATTCAGATACAGGCAAGATGGAAAGTGCGGACAAAGAGTTGAAAAATAGTTCTGCCACGCTTAATGAAAAACCTGATTCCCCAAGTGACGCCACGAAAAGCCTTACTCAAACGCCCTCAGAAAACAATCTAATTGCGGACGAAACAGAAAATGGTAGATTAAATAATATTGATCAGGCAGCGGGCAGGATCAGTGTTGCCTACCCATCTGATGCAGTCAGTAAGGGCCCAGAGGTACCAGCTAACACCCCTGGAAGTGTAAACAATAGAATAATACCTATACCCTACCTGACTTCTTATGAACCCCAATTTGTCAATTTGAAAGAGCCCGATATGGCGTTTGATCATGTATATTCCATGCCAATAGTTCCTCCTGGATATGGCAAAAAACTACGATATGCTGACTATGAGTCCACTTTATGGGCCGGTCTTGACATGGGCGCAGGTCAGTTTAACCCGAATTCGGCAAGTGCCGGAAGTATAGCGCCATCCAACAACTTCTCTGCCGATTTAGAGTCGGGATATGATCTTGCTACCCTCAGTAATGCCAGAAAAACATCGTTGGGTTTGAATGAGGAGAAAATTGAACCGGCACAAAGTTTTGCTTTTGGAATATCTTCCGGATATCAATTTGCCAGACGATGGATGGTGATCGGGGGTATTCAATACAGAAAATCTGTGGCCAGTGTGGAGTCTTTATTGTTTTATGAGAATAATTCAGGTGGCCAGTATCCACTAACCAGTTGGAATGAGCGCGATGCAGAATCTGCCTCTGCTGTTCTTATTGATGATGGAATAAGCCTACGAAATAATTTTGAATTCCTTGCGCTTCCGGTAGGAATAGGCTACCTCATTAAAGATGGAAAGTTTTCTATTCTGCTAAAAGGCGCATTGGCGAATGAATGGCTTATATCGGCTGAACTTGAAGACGAAAGCGGTCAATTAAACACATTGGATCTTACAGGAGAAAACTCGCCTTACAATACTTATATGTTGAGTGGTCGTATTGGCACGGCTTTTGGATACCACTTTATTGATAATTACTTAATAACCTTAGAACCGGCCTACCAGCATGCCCTGACACCACTAACAAATGATCGGTATAGTGGTGAAGAGAGCAGGCCGGCTAATTTGATGATATCTTTTGGCATCACCTATATTTTCAACAGGTGATTAAAGTACGAGGTAAACTATTGTTACCCTGTTTAACCTGGGATTTTCAATAAGATTGAAAATAATTTTCTATATCCTGACTGTCGGTGTCAGGCTAAGATCCTGGACATTGGGTATTAGGGCCCCAATATTGTTACAGGACAACGAAGATTCCGGGTTTTAATATTTTCTATGTGAATAGTAACCAAAAAATCAATCCCAGTTATGACACGGAAATGGAGAAACAGGCTTATTATTCTGTTACAATTTATTATACTTATTGCCATGACCAGCGTGATGCTGGCGCCTTAAGCATTTTGGTTTTCCAATTGCTTTTCTTTATCACCTAATTGAGTGGCACAATCTTCCCACTCATTGGTTTTTTTTGCAATTTCATTTTCAATTTGCTGAAACTTCTGGGTTTTTTGTGCAAGTTTATCAACGTCGGAGAAAACAGAGGGGTTGCCCAACTCTTCCTCAAGAGCAGTTTTGTGTTCTTCCATTACCATTATCTCAGTCTCAAGGATTTCAATTGATTTTTTTAGTTGCCTGATATCTTTTTGAAGTTCTTTTACTGTATCGGTTTTTACAGAAGGATTCTTCGGCTTCGGGGTTTGTTTTTTGGGTATGTCTTCATCCTGGACAGATTCTGCTTGCTGTTGCCCGGCCCACCACTGGTAGTCCTGATAATTGCCCGGATAGCTCTTAATTTGCTCATTCTTTATATGCCAAATTTTATTAGCTACCTGGCTGATGAAATACCTGTCGTGAGATACCAGGATCAATGTTCCCTCGTACTGGTTCAAAGCCTGGATCAATATATTCACCGACATCATATCGAGGTGGTTGGTAGGCT
>DNTA01000242.1 GCA_003500135.1 Cytophagales bacterium
ATGTTTTCGATTATTACGAGGGCGATAAAATTGATGAAAGCAAAAAGGCATATGCTTTGGGTTTTATTTTACAGGATGACCGCAAGACACTAACTGATAAGGTAATTGACAAGGTGATGGACCGGTTAATTCAGGTATATGAAAAAGAATTAGGTGCAGTAATACGCAAATAAATATGGACAGAGACAGGTTAAGCACAGAGCTTTTGACACTCGAAAGGAAACTTCGGATGCTTTTGAAGGAATATAAAATACTGAAAAGTGACCATGAAAAACTGAAAGCTGAAAATCTTGACTTGAAACTGCTCGTTGGCGAAAAAGATAAGCGCCTAAATGACTTTCATAATAAAATTAAAATTAGTACAATTGTAGATAGTATTTCGACGGGAGATCAAGAGGCTTCGGAAGTTAAAAAGAAGATAGATAATTACATTAGGGAAATTGATAAGTGCATGGAATACCTGCACAAATAGTCAGGTAAATATAATTTCCTTATGAAGGAACTTTCAATTAAAATTAAAATAGCAGATAGGGAATATCCCATGAAAGTTGATGCCAACGACGAAGGATTAATTCGTGTGGCAGGTAAAAAGATCAATGAAAAGCTAAAATTATACCGGGATCAATTTGGAATTGACGATAAACAGGATTTGCTCGCCATGGTAGCATTTGACAATTTATTTGAGAAACTACGTTTAGATACCAGTGAAGAAACTACCGGTGATACTGCTTTAGAGAAAATAACCTATCTAAACCGATTAATATCTGAGGAGTTAGGATAATCGGTTTACCTTCATACATCTTCCTATAATTCCGTCCTTTCGATCGCCAGTCACCTTAAAATATACCAAAAGTATGATTGACATTATAGTTATGGTTATCGTTGCCATAGTGGCGCTGATAGCCGGAATAGTGATTGGCAGGGTGCTTTTAAAAAAAGCATATAAGCAGGAAGAAGATAAAGCGCGCGAACAGGCGGAAATGATCGTAAAAGAAGCTGAACTTAAAGGTGAGGCCATCAAAAAAGACAAGATACTGGAAGCCAAGGAGAAGTTTCTTAAGTTAAAAAGTGAATTCGAGGAAGAAGCCAACAAAAAGAAAAACCAGATCATTTCAAATGAAAACAAGCTCAAGCAGCGGGAGCAGGTCATCAGCAAACAAATTGAAGATAACAAAAGAAGGGAAGCAGAGCTGGACAGTTTGAAGGAAAATCTCACTGCACAAATGGAAATCGTCAATAAAAGGCGAAATGAGCTTGAAAAAATTAAACTGGAACAGGTGACTGCTCTGGAAAAGGTAGCTAATCTTTCCGCTGAGGAAGCCCGCAACAGGTTGGTAGAAACATTGCAAGAGGAAGCGCAAACAAAGGCTTCGTCATTCATCAAGGAAATTATGGAAGAAGCCAAGCTTTCCGCTAATAAGCAAGCCAAAAAAGTTGTGATTGAAGCCATTCAAAGAACGGCCACCGAAAACACGATTGAGAATTGTGTTTCGGTTTTCAACATTGAGAGCGATGATATTAAAGGAAAGATCATTGGAAGGGAAGGCCGGAATATCAGGGCCTTGGAATCGGCGACCGGAGTAGAAATCATTGTTGATGACACGCCAGAGGCCATTATTATTTCCGGTTTTGATCCTGTCCGACGTGAAATTGCACGACTATCACTACATCGACTAGTTACAGATGGAAGGATACACCCAGCAAGAATTGAGGAAGTGGTGGGTAAAACCACTAAGAACATAGAAGAAGAAATTGTCGAAATTGGTGAAAGGACGGTAATTGACCTTGGAATCCATGGAGTACATCCCGAATTGATCAAGATGGTCGGCAGAATGCGATTTCGTTCATCATATGGACAGAACCTTCTTCAACACTCAAGAGAAGTGGCCAAGCTTTGTGCAATCATGGCGTCAGAACTTGGCTTAAATGCAAAACATGCCAAACGTGCCGGTTTATTGCACGATATTGGAAAAGTATGGCCGGAGGAACCTGAAATGCCACACGCATTATTAGGGATGGAGCTTGCAAAAAAATATAAGGAGCACCCAGATGTATGCAACGCAATAGGCGCTCACCACGACGAAATTGAAATGACAGCCATGATTTCCCCGATTATTCAGACATGCGATGCAATTTCAGGATCGAGACCTGGAGCAAGAAGAGAAATCATGGAGTCGTACCTGAAGCGACTTAAAGAGCTGGAAGAAATAGCATTGAATTTTGACGGAGTAAATAAATGCTACGCTATCCAGGCAGGACGAGAACTCAGGGTCATTGTTGATGCTGAATCTGTATCCGACAGTATTGCAGGTCAAATGTCATTTGATATCTCACAAAAAATTGAGAAAGAAATGCAGTATCCCGGACAGATAAAAGTCACTGTGATCAGGGAAATGCGTTCGATAGCCTATGCAAAGTAAACCATTGTTATAAACAAAAAAGGCAACCTCAATGAGGTTGCCTTTTTTTATATTCGATTATTTTGATCTAAGCTGTTACACCGGCCAATGTCACTCCTATTTCGGCAGGAGATTCAACAACTCTTAAACCGCAAGATCTCATGATCTCCATTTTAGCTTCGGCAGTATCATCAGCGCCACCAATGATGGCGCCTGCATGCCCCATCCTTCTGCCCGGAGGAGCGGTTTGCCCTGCAATAAAACCCACAACTGGTTTCGGATTGCCCTGCTCCTTGATCCATCTTGCAGCTTCAGCTTCATAGTTACCCCCAATTTCCCCGATCATTACAATCGCATCAGTATCAGGATCGTTCATCAGAAATTCAACCGCTTCTTTTGTTGAAGTACCAATCACCGGGTCACCACCAATACCGATTGCCGTAGAAATACCAAGTCCGGCTTTTACGATTTGATCTGCTGCCTCATAAGTCAAGGTACCCGATTTAGAAACGATGCCAATTTTTCCGGGCTTAAATACAAAACCTGGCATAATTCCTACTTTGGCTTCACCTGGTGATATTACCCCTGGACAATTCGGGCCAATTAAGATCGAACCATGCTCTTTTAAATAAGCTTTGGCCTTGATCATGTCAGCTGTAGGTATGCCCTCGGTTATGGTAATAATTACACCGATCCCCGCTTCTGCTGCTTCCATTATTGCATCAGCGGCAAAAGCAGGTGGCACGAAAATGATCGATACATCAGCGCCAGCCAGCTCTACGGCTTCTTTTACTGTATTAAAAACAGGCCGTTCAAGATGTTTTTGTCCTCCTTTCCCAGGTGTAACCCCTCCTACTACATTCGTTCCATACTCAATCATTTGCTGAGCGTGGAATGAACCTTCGGAACCTGTGAAACCCTGAACTATGACTTTTGAATCTTTATTTACTAAAACACTCATTATGTTATACTTTTTTGACAAAAATAGAACTTTCCCTTTCTTGCACAAAGCAACCATTTACAAATCACTTTGCCCATGGTTTCTTTTAATTTTACATAGACACATTGTTTGCTTAACCAATTTTTTCATATTTTGATTTACAAATTTTAAAAATGAAGAAAAGAGCACCCTGGCGCAATCATTGGTATCGAATAATATTTGAAGCCGAATCCCCAGGCGGTAGGTTATTTGATATACTATTGTTGATTTTTATCATTCTCAGTGTGATCATTGTAGCTTTAGAGAGCGTTGATTCCATTGAAAACAAATATGGTCTCTGGCTTCGAAGAACGGAGTGGTTCCTGACCATTATATTTACCCTGGAATATTTTGCCCGTATAGCCACTTCCTTTAAACCTAAACAATATATTTTCAGTTTTTTTGGCATTATTGACCTGCTGGCAATATTGCCCACCTATCTAAGTCTTATTTTTGCAGGCACACATGCGTTGATCGTCATACGAATTCTAAGGTTACTTAGAATGTTTAGGATACTTAAGTTGGTCCAGTTTCTTGGCGAGGCCAACACACTCCTTTCCGCCATTAAAAATAGCATGCCTAAAATTATAGTATTCATTTTTGCGGTTTCCTGCTTATCAGTCATTATTGGCACCACCATGTATATTATTGAAGGACCGGAAAATGGATTTACTTCAATACCTCGTAGTATTTATTGGACCATCGTAACGCTCACTACAGTTGGTTATGGTGATATAGCTCCTCGAACAATTCCCGGGCAAATGCTGGCAACTTTTATAATGATCATAGGATATGGGATAATTGCTGTTCCTACGGGAATAGTTTCAGCTAGCTTTGTTAAAGAACAAAAATCATTAGTTGATCAAAAAGATTTAGTTTGCCCCGATTGCGGAAAAATTCAAAAAAACAAACAACCAAACTTCTGCTGGAACTGCGGACACCAATTTAAGTATCCGCAATAAATCGGGTCAATATTATAATTGTTTAAGCGAATAAAAAATAAAGTTGTAATTATCACTATATAGAACATCGACTTAATTTCAGTATATTATTTGGCCTTAATGACAAATGCATCACTTATATTTTGATTATTATTATACCGGAAATACAGAATACACAATCTGCCCCTAAGTAACAACAATACACTTATTAACAATGTCGTAATTGGAACGATTTAAACCTCCTTCAATTAACAATTACATAATTTTCATGTAGCCTAATTACATTTTATGTATATTTTTCATATTTAGTTTATAATATTTTTAGTTTTTACGTATAAATACTAAGTTTGTATCAAACAAAAGGCTAGTTTTTTGAAATAATTGTAAGGTGATGAAACTGGCAGACATGCCCTCCTGTCCCGGGGGTGGAGGTTCGGGAAAAACTGCGTGTGTTGATCAGACATGTGGCTAACTACTCCGTGAAGGTTCGAATCCTTCCCTTACAGCTACAAGCAAAGGCATAAGGCCTAAGCTTGCATTAACATTTTAACATATTGTAAGGTGATGAAACTGGCAGACATGCCCTCCTGTCCCGGGGGTGGAGGTTCGGGAAAAACTGCGTGTGTTGATCAGACATGTGGCTAACTACTCCGTGGAGGTTCGAATCCTTCCCTTACAGCTACGAGCAAAGGCATAAGGCCTAAGCTTGCATTAACAATTTAACATATTGTAAGGTGATGAAACTGGCAGACATGCCCTCCTGTCCCGGGGGTGGAGGTACGATAATTATCGAAAGGGATAAAGCTAATGCGATGATCAGGCATTATGCCTAACTGCTCCGTGGAGGTTCGAATCCTTCCCTTACAGCTATCATCTTAAAGGCTGCCATAAATCAATGGCAGCCTTTATTGTTTCCCCAATAAATTATCCTTTCTTTTTACTATATCATTGCTCTGAAACCAGATAATTGAGCATTTCCAAAAACCACTTAATCCAAAATTTACTGTTCAGTGGTGTCTGATATTCATGTTAAAAGCTTCCATCGATCAAATTAAACCTCCGTAATCAATACCCGGTAAACTGAAACCTTAAAAAGTGAATTTAATCCCCTTTTATTTTGTTATAAATACAGACACCAAGGCGATTAAATTACGGGTATTTTACCTTCATACGAAAACGTTTAGTATATAGCTTTTTTTATAGTTTAACCAGACCGTCATGAATAATACAAAAATAGAGTCTATTGTCGGACGATATAATGGTGATGCAACGCGTTTGATGGATATATTGATCGACATTCAGGATGAGATGGGATGCATACCTGATGATTCCATACAGCAACTTTCCAGGATACTGGACATTTCTAAAGTTGATATTGAACAAACATTGACCTTTTATCATTTCCTTTCAAAAACTCCCCGTGGCAAATTTACCATCTATCTGAATAATAGTGCCGTGGCCAATATGTTTGGCCGCAAAGAGGTTGCCCAGGCTTTTGAAGATGCAGCCGGTTGTAAATTTGGTGAGGTAACATCTGATGGACTGATTGGTCTATTTAACACCTCGTGCATTGGCATGAATGATCAGGAACCAGCTGCAATTATCAACAACGCGGTTTTCACCCGCCTCACCCCTTTCCGCGCCAAAGAAATCATTCGTGATTTAAGGAAAGGCAAATCCATACCGGAACTTTTTGTAGCCGGTTATGGTGATGGAAATAATAGTTCCGATTTGATCCACGCGGTAGTCAACAACCACATAATGAAAAAGGGGGCCGTGCTGGCCGAAAACTATGAACTTGGCATTTCAACGCATAGAGCGATGGAAATGAGCCCTGAAGCTGTGATTGAAGAAGTAAAGAAATCGAACATTCGTGGTCGTGGTGGCGCGGGCTTCCCTACCGGATTGAAATGGGAATTTTGCCGCAAATCGCCCGGTGAAAAGCACTTCGTGTTTTGTAATGCTGACGAAGGTGAACCAGGAACCTTTAAAGACCGGGTGATCCTTACTGAAAAGCCCGATATGATATTTGAGGGCATGACAATAGGTGCATATGCGATAGGAGCTGAAGAAGGCATACTTTATTTGAGATATGAATACAAATACCTTCAGGACTTTTTGGAAAAACACCTGGAAGATTTGCGTCAAAAAAACCTATTGGGAAAAAATATACTTGGAAATCCGGATTTTAATTTTGACATACGGATTCAATTTGGCGCAGGCGCATATGTCTGCGGTGAAGAATCGGCACTGTTGGAATCTGCTGAGGGTAAGCGAGGTGAACCTCGTGACAGGCCTCCTTTTCCAGTAGAAAAAGGATACCTTCAGCAGCCTACCATTGTCAACAACGTTGAAACATTTTGCAGCGTTGTCAAAGTAATCCAAAACGGAGGCGACTGGTATCGAACTTTGGGCACAAAGGAATCGAGTGGCACCAAATTACTTTCTGTTTCCGGCGATTGCAGGTTCCCCGGAGTGTATGAAGTGGAATGGGGTTTTAGTGTAAATGACATACTGGATATGGTAGGCACCGATAAAGACCAGGTTCAAGCCGTTCAGGTAGGCGGGCCATCAGGATCATGCATTGCTCCAAATGAATTCAGTCGCATATTGTGCTTTACCGATTTAGCCACCGGTGGTTCCCTCATAATTATCGGCAAACACCGCAATCTGCTAAGAGATATAGCGCTCAATTTTACTGATTTCTTTATTGAAGAGTCATGTGGTTCTTGTACCCCATGCCGGGCGCTTACCCCAATCCTCCGAAATAAACTTGTGAAAATTATTGAAGGGAAAGGGGTGATGAGTGATTTACGTGATTTGGAGAACTGGTCGAAAATCATGAAAACCAATCGCTGCGGACTGGGACAGACAGCCGTAAATCCCATACTCTCCTCTCTGAAAAATTTCAGGGACCTCTACACTTCCAAAATTCAACAGGATGTGGCCTATGATCAGGGATTCAGAATGGATGAAGCCGTGGCAGAAGCTTGTCAGGCTACCTATAGAGGATTTAACTATTAAAGACAATGCCATGAATCAAATAATTAAAATAGAAATAGATGGTCAGGTTTGTATGGGACAAAAAGGTCAATACCTGGTTGATGTAGCCCGTGAAAATGGTATTTATATACCTACTTTATGCAACATAATTGGCATGAAACCCAGGGGCGCTTGTAGGTTGTGTACGGTTCGCGTTAATGGAAAATTGATGACCTCTTGCACCACCCCTATCTCAAACGGTATGCAGGTGGAAACTAAATCCGAAGAATTGGATAACCTGAGGAACGGAATAATTGAATTGATGTTTGCAGAAGGCAATCACTTCTGCCCTGCCTGCGAAAAAAGCGGTAATTGTGAATTGCAGGCGCTGGCATATCGTTTCAGAATTTCAGTACCGCGGTTTCCGTTCCAGTTTCCACAGCGCGATATCGAGGCGGGCCACCCTTTGCTGATAAAAGATCATAACAGATGTATTTTATGTAAGCGATGCATCAGGGCTATCAAAGACGAATCGGGAAAAAGCATATTTGCCTTTACAAAAAGAGGACCTAAAGTAGGTATATCCATTGACACCACTTTGTCGGCTAAAATGGATAAAACACTTGCACAAAAAGCTGTGGAAATTTGTCCTGTAGGGGCCATTCTACCACGTGCCCAGGCATTTCGATCACCTATTGGCACTCGTAAATACGATAAGACTCCAATTGGCGAAGAAGAATCATCCAAAAAAGACCCCGTAGCGTTATGAAAAAAGCTGTAATTGCAACCACATCACTGGCCGGATGCTTTGGCTGTCACATGTCATTACTTGATATCGACGCCAAAATACTGGACCTGATAGAATTGGTGGAATTCGATAAATCACCTATTAACGACCTGAAAACCTTTACAAGAGAATGTGATATAGGCTTGATCGAGGGAGGCTGTTGTAACAGTGAAAATGTGGAAGTACTCAAAGACTTCCGCAAACATTGCAAAATATTGATCTCTGTTGGGGAATGTGCAATAATGGGTGGCTTACCCGCGCTTCGCAACAATATCCCTGTGAAGGAATGCCTGGAAGAGGCCTATTTGAATGGACCAAGTGTGGCCGGTAATAACGAAGCCGGTATTATTCCCAATGACGATGAACTTCCAATACTTTTAAATAAGGTTTATCCCTGCCACGACATCGTAAAGATCGACTACCACCTTCCTGGCTGCCCACCAAGAGCAGGACTGATTTGGGAGGCGCTTTACGCATTACTTACAAATCAGAAAATTGATTTGCCTTATGAATTGGTAAAATACGATTAAAGGAAAAAAGGATGACAAAGAAAATAACGATAGAACCCGTCACCCGGGTAGAAGGACATGGAAAAGTGACAGTACACCTGGATGAGAAAGGAAACGTAACACAAAGCAGGTTACATATAGTAGAATTCCGGGGATTCGAACGATTTATCCAGGGACGGCCATTTTGGGAAGCCCCGGTACTGGTACAAAGGCTATGCGGTATATGTCCTGTAAGCCACCACCTGGCAGCAAGCAAAGCTATGGATGCTATTGTTGGTGTCACGCCGGAAACGATTTCGCCAACCGCTGAAAAAATGAGAAGGTTAATGCACTATGGGCAAATTTTCCAGTCGCACGCCTTACACTTTTTCCATCTTGCCAGCCCCGATTTACTTTTCGGCATAGACGCCGAACCAGCCAGGAGAAATGTCATTGCCCTGGCCATGGAGAACAAAGAACTTGCCTCTCAGGGCATATTGATGCGACAGTTCGGCCAGGAGGTCATAGAGGCTACCGCCGGAAAAAAAATCCATGGCACAGGCGCCATTCCTGGTGGAATAAATAAGGCGCTTGATCCACAAGACAAAGACCGGTTCTTAAATGGTGCCGATCCGTTGAATGCTGCTAAAATGGTTGACTGGGCTGAAGATGCGTTAAACTTTTTCCTTGATTATCATAAAAAAAACAAGGAATTCATTGACAATTTTGCCGCATTTCCATCCAACCACCTAAGCATTGTCAGAAAAGATGGTGCACTTGACCTGTACCACGGAGTATTGAGGGCTGTAGATACGGCAGGCAACAAAATACTGCATGACATCGACTACAACACCTACCTCGATTTTATCGGTGAAGAAGTGAAATCGTGGAGTTATATGAAATTCCCGTTTTTAAAAAACAAAGGTAAAAAAGAAGGCTGGTACAGGGTTGGACCATTGGCAAGGCTTAACACAGCTGATTTTATACCCTCACCTCGTGCCCAAAAAGCATTTGAGGCCTACAAAGCATACACCAACGGCAAACCAAACAATATGTCGATGCATATGCATTGGGCAAGATTAATTGAAACACTTCATGCCGCTGAAATGATCGAAACATTACTTCAGGACCCTGAAATATTGGAGGGGGAACTTATACGGGAAGGCAAGCGGCAATCCGAAGGCATAGGTCTGTTGGAAGCCCCAAGAGGCACCTTGTTCCATCACTATCAGGTCGATGATAACGACCTGATTTCAATGGCCAATCTGATTGTTTCTACTACCAATAATAATGAACCCATGAATCAGGCGGTCCACCTGGTTGCCAAGGAATATCTGGAAGGTCAAAAAGAAATAACTGAGGCCATGCTAAATGCTGTTGAAGTTGCGATCCGCGCGTATGACCCATGTTTAAGCTGTGCCACTCATGCCATGGGTAAAATGCCACTGAAGGTTACATTATTAGACGCATCAGATAAGATGTTGGATGAAAAACTAAAGAATTGATCTGATGAAAATACTTGTGTATGGATTTGGAAACCCAGCCCGTCAGGACGATGCCCTGGGAATAGAATTTGTTCACCGGATGCAGCAAATGCTAGAAAGGGAATTTGACACTCTATCCAATATTGAGTTTGATATCGGCTATCAATTAAATATTGAGGATGCTTTGAAGATTTCACGATATGATGAGGTCTATTTTGTCGATGCCAGCTATGACGAAAAAGAAAATTTCAATATCGTCAAACTCTATCCAAAACCCTTGCAGCATTACTCAATGCATAGTGTTGAACCGGCATTTATACTGGACATTTGCAGGGAATTGTATGGTGTATTGCCCGAAACTTATATGGTAAAGGTTAGAGGTTATGAGTGGCAAATGAAGGAAGGGTTAAGTCCTGCTGCAGAACAGAATTTATCTCTTGCGTTAGACGCCTTTCAGTATTATATTGAAAGTGATATTCAAATCAGTGAAAAACAACCAATGATCACATAAAATATTACTGACAACCATAAATTAACTTATTACATTATGAAACTCAATACCACATTTATGGGGCTACCATTACGCAACCCCTTGATCGTCGGAAGCTCCACCTTAACAGGAACGGTAAAAAACGTTAAAAAATGTGAAAAGAAAGGCGCCGGGGCCGTGGTATTGAAGTCGCTTTACGAAGAACAAATAACAGCAGACCCCGATCATCTGATCCAACAAGAAGAAATGTACCAATGGTACCCTGAAGCTATTCAACACATAAACGACATTAGCAAAACTGGTGGTAAAGAGGATTACCTTCAATTTATTCGTAATTGTAAAAAAGAGGTTGGTATCCCAGTGATTGCCAGTATAAATTGCATTACCCATGAAGACTGGCCAAAATACGCTTATGACATTGAAAATGCAGGCGCTGACGCACTGGAGCTCAATATTAGTATTTTTCCAAAAGATGATGCCATCGATAGCGAAACCATAGAATCACAATATCTTAAAATTGTGCAGGCGGTAATAAAAAACTGCAAACTGCCTATCAGCATTAAGCTTAGCCCCTATTTTACCAATATTAGACGCATGTCCAGTCTTTTGTGCCACGAAGGTGTTCAGGGACTAATACTTTTCAATCGCTTTTATCGGCCAGATATTGACATATTCAAACTGAAAATGATAGCTTCCGATGCCCTGAGCGGCGCTGAAGAAATGACGCAATCGTTAAGGTGGGTTGGCCTGTTATCCAGAAACCTCAACTGTGACCTGGTAGCTTCTACCGGAGTACACGACTATAAAGGAGCTATTAAAATGATCCTCGCCGGAGCTTCAGCGGTACAGCTATGCTCAGTGCTCTATAAACAGGGAATGGGCTATATGAAAGAAATTACTGATGGTTTAATGTCATACATGCATTACATGAACTACAATAGCCTTTTGGATTTTAAAGGCGAAATTAATCGCGATCCATACAATACGGCTACCTGGGAAAGAATTCATTTTATGAAGAAGACTAGCGGTCAAATGGTTTCGCCCATACAGACCGACGACGCAGATTAATAAATTAACTTAATTAAATTATGGCAACAGACACAATAGAAAAGAAGCCTAAAAACCTCGATGGCAAATTGAAGAACACCAAGATGGTGTACACTTTTAAAGCAAAGGGCGCAGAAGGAAAAGCTGACATGAAAAACCTGCTTGGTGGAAAAGGCGCCAACCTCGCAGAGATGTGTAATTTAGGCATTCCGGTACCTCCGGGTTTTACAATTAGTACTGATGTATGTTCATACTACTACGAGAATAACAATAAGCTACCTGAAGAGCTAAAAGAACAGGTACTTGACGCGTTAAAAAACATAGAAAAAGAAATGGGTCGTAAATTTGGCGATCCTAAAAATCCACTTCTATTATCGGTAAGATCAGGTGCAAGAAGATCAATGCCGGGTATGATGGATACCGTGCTCAACCTGGGCAT
Organism: Cytophagales bacterium; assembly: GCA_003500135.1. Lineage (GTDB taxonomy): Bacteria > Bacteroidota > Bacteroidia > Cytophagales > Cyclobacteriaceae > UBA10427. The sequence goes on from DNTA01000242.1 coordinate 12,037, forward strand.
TAATGATGAAATTGCTGAGAGTATGGCCAAGCTCAATAAGAATAATCGCCTGGCATGGGACAGCTATCGCCGCTTTGTGCAAATGTATGGAGACGTTGTGCTGGGCCTTCGACCAGTTGCCCGTACGGATAGTGATCCATTTGAGGAAATAATTGAGCATAAGAAGTATCAAAGAGGCATACAATCTGACATTGAACTAAATACCTCTGATTTAAAAGATTTGGTAACTGATTTTAAAAAGGCAATTCAGTTAAGAACCGGAAATGTATTTCCCCAAGACCCAATGGAACAACTTTGGGGAGCCATAAGAGCTGTTTTTGAAAGCTGGAATAACGACCGTGCCAAAAAATACCGTGCATTGAATGGCATTCCCGATGAGTGGGGTACAGCCGTAAATGTACAAACCATGGTTTATGGAAATATGGGCAACGATTCCGCAACTGGTGTGGCTTTCACACGAAACCCGTCAACCGGAGAAAATCATTTTTATGGCGAATACCTGCTAAATGCACAGGGCGAAGACGTTGTTGCCGGCGTACGTACACCACAATCTATCAATCGATTCGGCAAGAAGAATGAGCAGGACGTAACACTTGAGGTCCGCATGCCCGAGGCTTACGATCAGTTGATGCAAATACGTGAAAAACTGGAGCAACACTACAAAGACATGCAAGACATTGAGTTTACCATTGAAAAGGGTAAGCTTTGGATGCTGCAAACCAGAAATGGTAAACGTACAGCTGCTGCAGCCCTGCGCATTGCAGTAGAAATGGTCGATGATGGCATGATTGACGAAAAAGAAGCATTGAAGCGTATTCAACCGGAACAACTGGACCAGTTACTTCACCCTTCTTTTGATCCTAAAGCACAAAAGGAACAAATAGCAACCGGACTACCTGCTTCTCCAGGCGCCGCAACCGGTAGAGTGGTTTTCCATGCCGATGATGCTGAGGAATGGACAGAAAAAGGTGAAAAGGTGATTTTGGTTCGCATTGAAACCTCTCCCGAGGATATCGGTGGAATGAATGCTGCACAAGGGATTTTAACTGCCCGCGGTGGTATGACCAGCCACGCTGCTGTAGTAGCGCGAGGTATGGGCAAGTGTTGTGTGGCAGGTTGCAGTGCAATACATATCAGCTATCATGATAAACTATTCAAAGTTGGTGACCATTTAATTAAAGAAGGTGACTACATATCACTCGATGGTACCACAGGTGAAGTTTATTTAGGAAGTATTGCCACCATAGCGCCTCAAATTTCCGGTAACTTTAAAAAACTGATGAGTTGGGCGGATAAAATCCGTAAAATGAGTGTAAGAACCAATGCGGATAGCGGTAAAGATGCAAGGTTGGCACGGGAATTCGGGGCGGAAGGTATTGGCCTTTGCCGCACAGAACATATGTTCTTCGAAGAAGATCGCATAGATGCCGTACGTGAGATGATCATGGCAGAAGATAAAGCGGGTCGACAAGAGGCTTTGGATAAAATATTGCCAATGCAAATAAAAGATTTCATGGAGATATTCGAAGCCATGGATGGATATCCGGTCACAATTCGTTCGCTGGATCCACCTCTTCACGAGTTTTTACCCAACCGACATGAACTCTTTGAAGAATTGGTTTCATTAAAAATGAAACTCAAAAATCTCAATGACCTCAAAGAAATTGACAAGGTACTGTCACGTATTCGGAAACTCGAAAAAATACGTGAGAAAGTCGAAAATATGACTGAATTCAATCCAATGCTCGGTCTACGTGGATGTCGATTGGGAATTATGTACCCTGAACTCACCGCCATGCAGGCCAGGGCCATTTTTGAAGCAGCCTGTCAATGTAAGCGACATGGCATTGACGCTAAACCAGAAATAATGGTGCCATTAATTACTAGCGTAGCGGAGCTTGACAATCAAAAAGACGTGATTCGCAAAACTGCTCAGGAAGTAATGGATAAGCATGTGATGGATGTACCTTATTTGATCGGTACCATGATTGAATTACCAAGCGCTGCTATTAGGGCACGAGAAATTGCCAAATCTGCTGAATTCTTTAGTTTCGGAACGAATGACTTGACCCAGACTACGCTCGGTTTATCGCGGGATGATTCAGGTAAATTCCTTCCCGAGTATGTGAAAAAAGGCATATTTGAAGCCGATCCTTTCCAGGTTTTAGACCAGAAAGGTGTTGGTGAACTCGTGAAAACTGCTGTTGAAGCGGGTAGAAAAACCAATAAGAAGATTAAGTTAGGAATTTGTGGTGAACATGGTGGAGATCCGAAATCAGTAACCTTCTTTGGAGAAGTGGGACTCGATTACGTTAGTTGTTCTCCATACAGGGTGCCAATTGCACGGTTAGCCGCTGCTCAAGCACAACTGTAAACATTTCTTATTTCTTAAACCTTTAAAAATTCAAAGAGGCCGTCGATCGACGGCCTCTTTTTGGTTAACACAATCATAAAATATCCTGCAACCAAATAAAACCGGATGTCTTTAATATCTGAAATAGCGTATCATCAGGCCAATCGTTAAAGCTATTAGGATCAATAGAACTGCCCACATAACAACCTCCCTGCGGTTCATGATCCTTTCGGATCTTTCTTTAATTTTCTGAAGTTCAGCAGGATTTGATCTACGCAATAAAGATTTTTTAAAGGAACCCTTAAATGTATTTTTTACTTTTTTAAAGTGGCCTGAAGAAACATTTTGAAGCAACTCTCGATTGTTGCGGTAAAGCTGTTGCATCATTCTGGAAAAACCTATCCCACCGGACATAATAAACAATAGATTATTTATATTAAAACTATGAATCAGATCAATATTTTTCTACGAAATGGATAAAAAAACTTTTCTTTCAACAATTAATCTGTTCTTCATTTTGAATGTACTGGCAGCCCAGGACTTTAAATTCGAACTAAGCCCGGATGGTATATTGCTAATGGAAAGTGGAGATAGAGTATTGTTCTATCAAAGAAATTTAAAATCAGAAGAAGGAAAGTATGGAAGGGCACACTATTTCCATCCGCTATATGGTTTAAAGGGAGACATTTTAACTAAGGATGTCCCGCCGGATCACCCTCACCATAGAGGAGTGTTCTGGGCCTGGCACGAATTATTACTTGGAGGTAAAAAAGTGGCAGATGGTTGGGATATTAAAAATATTGAATGGATTGTAAATAATACAACTTCCAATACCAATGAAAAGTACGCTATTTTGAATACCAATGTCGTATGGAGAATTTTAAAAGATAATGGAAAAGCCTTAGATATTGTCGAGGAAACTTGTCTGGTAAGGGTTTCCCAACCTCATCAACGACTTCGAAGGATGGATTTCGAAATTCAATTAAAAGCCCTGACTGATTCTGTAAACATCGCAGGCTCTCAGGATGAAAAAGGATATGGAGGGTTTTCGATACGCTTAATCTTGCCTGAAAATGTGCAATTTTACGATCAGCAAAAACTACTAATCCCTAAAAATGAGGCTGTTAGTGGAGGAGATTGGCTCAAAGTCAAAGGAGAGCTTGGAAGGGTAAGCGCCATTCCCACGCAATTGATATTAATAACACACCCGGAATACCCAAATAAAAAACAAAAATGGATCCTGAGGAGTAAGGGAAGTATGCAAAATGTGGTTTTCCCGGGTAAAAATGCAGTCCGGATTTATGAACACGAACCTTTGATATTGAAATACGGCCTGATATTGTTCAATAAAAACACCCCCTATAAATTAGTGCAAAACCAAATTGAAAAATTTCAGGATTTAGACACAATACGTAAAGAATGATGAATGCTTTTTTCAAAGCATAAATAATTTTTAAATTGATCAACATGAAAAAAAATGTCGGTATACTTCTGTTTGATCAGGTTGAGGCCCTGGACTTTGCGGGTCCTTTCGAGGTGTTTTCAGTCGCATCGGAGCTTCATCAGTATGAACTTTTCAATGTATTTACGGTAGCCAAAACACCCAAGGCGATTTCAGCCATCAATGGGTTAAGTATTAATCCTACCTACGGAATCCAGACGGTACCATTTATTAATATACTGGTGATTCCCGGTGGAGAAGGTACCAAATCGTTAATGAATGATCAAAGGGTAATGGATTGGCTTCGACGAATTCAGTCGACTGTTGAAATCACCATGTCCGTTTGCAGTGGCGCCAGAATACTCGGTAAATTAGGTTGGCTTGATGGAAAAACCTATTGCACCCACCACGAAGTATACAATGACATGAAAGAAATAGTTCCTACGGGCAAACCTGTGAAAGATAAGCGATTTACAGGAGATGGCCACATATATTCCTCAGCCGGGATAGCAGCAGGTATAGATCTTGCCCTTCACCTGGTAAAAGAAATAAATGGAGAAGTGGTGGCACAAAAAACCATGAAATACATGGAATATAGAGCATAAATTAAAAAGCTGAACAGGTTTAATGTTCCTAAAAAGAACGATTTTACACTTTTTCATGATCTGAAAGCCCTATTTTCAAGTTGAAAAGAATTGATTTTATAAATAACCCCGTAGCCTTTATGAAAAATATTCATTTTCTAATATTTCTATATCTGCTAATAGGTTGTTCGACAAAAGAACAAAGATATAAAAAGCCCAATATCTTACTCTTTATTGCAGATGATATGAGTTTTAGTCATATGAGCCACGATGGCTTTCCTGAAGTTCAAACTCTGAACATCGATAAGCTGATCAATACAGGTGTATATTTTACGAATGCTTATTGTGCTGCACCTTCCTGCTCTCCGTCAAGGGCCGCCATACTTACCGGAAGAAATGGTTATGAACTCAAAGAAGGCGCCGTATTATGTGGTTTTTACCATCGGGATTTCAAACCTATCCCGATATTTTGGATGAAGAAGGCTATTTTACTGGTTTTACCGGTAAGGGATGGGGCCCAGGAAATATTGAAGATGCCGGTCGCAGCCATAATCCTGCCGGGTACAGTTACAATGAAATCAAGCATATTCCTTTTGAGGAATATGGAATTGATGGGCAAATTTATAATGTCAATTATGTTGCAAATTTCAAATCTTTCATAGATAGCCTTCCCAATGACCAGCCTTTTTTGCTTTTGGATGGGAACCATCGAACCACATCGTCCTTATGTAGAAGGTATTGGTAAAAAAGTGGCAAAAATCCAAATAATATTGACGTACCTAAGTTTTTAATAGACAATGAGCTAACCCGATCTGACATAGCCGATTTCCTTTTTGAAATCGAATGGTTCGACAAAAATATAGGGCTTGTTTTAAATCATCTCGGTTCACTGGGCAAGCCTGGCAATACCTTCGTAATCGTAACATCCGACAATGGCATGCCTTTTCCACGTGCAAAGTCAAACTTGTACGGATAAGGCGCTCATATGCCTTTGATCGCTTGGTGGGGCGATAAGATAAAAGAGGCTGTTGAAATAAACGAATATATTAGCCTAGCAGATATTGCCCCCACTTTCCTGGATGCTGCCGGAGTTTTTATACCCTATGAAACGTCTCGAAAAAGCTTTTTACCGCTTATTGTGCCGGAAAAATCTTCTGAACAAAAGGCAAATAGAGATTTTGTAGTTACTCATAATGAGCGACATGCCTGGGTACATCCCGGTGGTCAAATGGCGGCCTCGAGAGCCATTCATATGGATGACCATCCCCTCATTCACAATTTATTTCCCGATATGTGGCCGGCCGGGCATATTGATGCCTTTTATCATTGGGACCTTTATCCTTTCGGGGACGCTGACGGTGGCCGTGCAAAAACGGAGCTTCTAAAAGCCAGATTCACCCGGGATAGTGCACTTTTCAAACTTGTTTTCGGCAAGCGACCCGAATTTGAACTTTACAATGTAAAAGCTGACCCTTTTAACTTATCAAATCTGGCCGATAAGGAGGAATTCAGGTGTGTAAAAGAAAAATTGCAAACCACATTATATGAATATCTTTTGGCCACAAACGACCCATGGCTGACTGGGTACACGACAATTTACTATCAAGCGCCGTGTTACGCCATGAAAGGCTTGCCTACCTACGATTTGTTTTTAGAGGACTGGAACAGCCTCGATAGTTTGTAAAAAGCTGAGGAAAGGCAAAAACAGCTCGAAATTTTGAAAGACCACAACGCTGAACTGGAGAAGTATGGTTGGTAAGTTTCTAAAGGCTCGATATAAATTCAGTGCGGAATTCTAATCCTTTTAATTAATAGAACGAATTAGAATGCCAGCATCTTAATCGTCTGATATTATGGAAAGCACGGAATAATTAGGTATCAACACAAAGATTGATTTCTATTTGAAGTTCCAGGTTTAATGATTTTCAATAATACGTTTTATAAAATTCAATAATAATGGATACGCAGGAGATGCCATGCCGTGATCATAGCCATCAAGCTCAAGTAAATCAATATCTTGATGGCCGACAACTTTCATCATTCGATAGAAGTAGGCATTTTCTTCATAACGCCCCAATATTTCGAGCTCCCGGTCACCGGTGATCAGGAGAAAGGGTGGTGCATCCTTCCGTACATGATAAAGTGGTGCAAGTTCATCAATCAAAGGCTTTGTGCCTGCTATACCCCGTTCTTTTCTTATAGTAAAATGCGTAATGGCATGACCACTAAAAGGTATGCATCCCGCCAGTTCATCCGGTGTTTGGCCAAACTCTTTTAGCCAACTTTTGTCTAATACCACCATGCTCGACAAATACCCGCCTGCGGAACGGCCTGAGATAAAAATGAGATTTCTATCACCTCCGTATTTATCAATATTTTGCATCACCCAAGCTACTGCTGCGGCAGCATCTTTAATCCACTCTGGTGGTTTTACATTTGGCGACAAGCGATAATTCACCCCTGCAACGGCAATGCCTTTTTCCTTTAGCGCTTTTGGTATTTCTTTTTCACCACCGGTTAACCCTCCTCCATGAAACCAGACAACCGTGGCAAAACCAACTGAATCTTTGGGAAGGTATAAATCCAGCACACACCTATCGCGAAAATAATAATCTTCTCTTAAATTGATTGAATCGGGATAATAATTAATATTCAACAGGGTTGTATCAGATGTTGATTGTGATTGGGCAAGCGCTGGTAACATTATCATGGTGAGTAGTAATGCACGGATCATGATCATATTTTTTGATTGGGGTCAAGTTAGATAAGTGGTCCTTAAAAAACAATCGATATAGTTTTGACCATAAAAAAAGGGGCGCCAAGGCCCCTTTTGGTTGTAGTTTAATGTTTCTGCATTAGAAATTAAAATTGAGTCCTGCTAAATATAAGCCGCCTATTTGGTCAGTGAATCCAAATTCATCTTGCTCAGAGTTAAAGATATTGCGTCCGTTTACAAAAAGGTTCACACCGTTGATTACCTCATATCCTATCTTCAGGTTGAATATGGTTCGAGGATCAATGGTGGTAGAACCAATTTCTTCATTATATGAAGCCGCTTCATGTCGGTAAGTCTGCTCTCCCATATAGTATACATGAGCAAATACACTTAATCTATCAAGCGGTCTCCAGTTTGCTGTTGCGCCCCCATAAAAAGAAGGAGTACGTGTATGATCTGTATTTTGTCTTTCATATGTTGTCAATTTAAATGTCCCCGTAGAAGGATCGATTCCAGGGGGTGATATTTTCATATCGTAATCCTCTAGTTCGGTATGCTGTACAGTCCCAAAGAAGCGGAATTTTAAAGCTCTGACCGGCGCCCAATTCACATTGAAAGAGGCCCCTGTTTGCCTTACCTTCAAATCATTGTTGAGATATGCAAAATTCAATACCGCAGTCCCCTGAGGGTCAGTTTCAAAACTTACTGGCTCAAATGTCGAAATATCGCTCATATTCGTCCTGAAGAATTCGAAATCTACTAATACTTTTTCGGAAATGTTGGCCCGATACCCTAACTCGATCATATTCATAGTCGGGAGGTTCAAGGATTCATTCCCCAGGAATTTTACACCATAGCCTAGTGACTCAACATAGAAATTAGTATATGAGTCGATCATAAACGGGCCGCGATTGGACTTGGAGTATACCAACCTTATCAAATTATTTTCATTTATCTTATACGACCCTATAAACTGATAGGTGAAATAAGAATCATCGGGCACATTGTAGTTGTCAGACCGCAATGCAGCTATCAATCGTAATTTTTCATCCAGTACTTTGTAATCAAATTTGATGAAATACGCCAAATTTGTCAGTTCCCTTTCGGCATTGAAATATCCCCCGGGCCTGCCTGCTTCCAAATAGGGCAAATCATTATAAACACTTCTCTGGTAATTTATACCCGGACGTATGGATAGGTTGTTAATTACCCAATCATAATCCAAATTGAAATCGGTTTTGTTAAAATCAAACTCTGATACTTGAGGGCTGCCCTTGAAAATATCCTGCGTGCCATTTTCATATGAGTACTGGGCATTAAACCCATATACATCGGCCATCATATTGACGTACGAAGAATTGGATGTCCGCGTACCCATCTGGGTGTCAAGGATTTCAAAATAAGCAGTCTGCGCCTCAGAATCCTGGAAACCAGCGGCTACATCAATGTCAATCTTTTCACCAGGCGAATAATTTACATAAGCATTAAGTCCAGCGCGTTCTTTGGACAGAGCGGGGTTACTGAATTTTTTCTCCGGTTCAAACGCCGGGATATTATTCGGGTAATAAATAAGCTCCTCCCTTGGCGTATAGGCGCCCGTTCCCCAATTGTAATAAGTTTCCTGGTCCCTGTCACGTTTTTCAAAATTACCGCTTACCCCTATGTGCAATTTATTATCGGCAAAGCCTTTTGCAACATGTAAATCGGCAATTAATGTGTTTTTTGTCCCTGCCTGTACATTGCCGGCCACAGTCAACGATTCTGTATTGTTTTTACGGGTAATGATGTTGATCACCCCGCTTACCGCATTTGGCCCGTATAGTGGGGATGACGGACCGCGCACCACTTCTATTTGCTCAATATCGACCAGGCTAATGGGCAGGGTTTCCCAAAACGTACCGCCATTCGCATAATTATACACCCTTCTACCGTCAACCATCACAAGGGTAATATTATTCTCGGAGAAAAAAGTAAAGCTGCCCGGGGGCAAGTTATCATTCCCCCTTATATGTACATCAAAATTGCCATTGGATTCTTCCCTAACAATCAAGCCAGGTACCAAGCGCATTGCTTCTTCAATAGTGGTCGCGCCCGAAGAAATGATTTCTTCACGCGTAATTACCGTAGATGATAGCGGTGCATCAAAACTACTTTCGGCTTTTTTCGAGGCAGAATAAATCTCTACCTGCATTAGCTCTTCCAATGACATTTCAAACATGTCATCTTCGTCTGCGTTCTGTGCGAGTGCCATTATACCGGGAAGCATATACATGCAAACCGCTGTTAAAAGTCTTATTTGTCTGTTCATTTTAAAAAAATTTCGATGTTTCATGATCCCTTAAATTAGAATTGCCAAAGTTTTTAATTGAGAGGCTACTTTTAGTTTTCTTCGATCTGTTTCCCTTTCATTGAGCTCGAATTTTATCTTACCCCCCTGTTCAACAAAATTTATTGCCGCCCCCTTTTCTGCCAATCCCGGCGCTTCGGTAATAATCAACACCGGCTGCGAGGTGAATTTTGATAAAATCGATTGGAAATCGGAAATTTTGGACGGCGATACATATATAATATGGCTCATTTCTATTTCATTCACAGCGTTGCACCTTTTTATTTGAATGGGCTTCCCATTCAATTGCTGTTTCATTTTTGCCATTTGTTGAAGTGCGCTATTCAATTTGTCTTCACCATAAGTAGTGATTATAAATGCCTCTTGCAGATAATCGTCCGGCCAGCGGATATATTTGCTAAAGTTGTAAATGAACATACTCTGGTATTTTGCTTTTTGTGCAAAAGCACAATGGGCCATTAATGTGAAGCCAAACGCGATAAAGATATACAGGACTGATTTTTTCATAGTTGTTTATCAATTTCATGTTTAATGTTTCCCGGACAATTCTTCTATCCTCTTTGGTCGTAAATATATCAAGTATATGAATATTTTAATTTTTTCTTAGATTAAACAATCCCTGAATTCGATAAATAAGACTAAATAGAATATAAATATATAATTTTTATATAAAATATATGAAAAATGCAAAAAAAATAAAAATCCACATCATTCGGTCTAAAGTTAAGTCAACTCATTTTTTAGTCTTTATTGATATTTACATATTTTCCTCGTGTAAATACGTTAAGACACCGCTAATATGAACGTTTCATTTTAAATAGGCGCTATCATTTCTTTTCAGCGCAGACGTAGGATTTATATATAATTAAAATTTCTCGAAAAGGACTTCTATTTTCCGTAGCCCACACCAAATGTTTTTGTAATGCCTTACCCAATTGTTTTCTTTTAGCAGATCATGCAAACCCTCGGACGAATAAGGATAATTAGTAAAACTTTCCGCAAGGTCTTTCTTACCAGATACGGGAGTGGCGTTTATACAAACCATATAAAAAAGGGGCGCCAAGGCCCCTTTTGGTTGTAGTTTAATGTTTCTGCATTAGAAATTAAAATTGAGTCCTGCTAAATATAAGCCGCCTATTTGGTCAGTGAATCCAAATTCATCTTGCTCAGAGTTAAAGATATTGCGTCCGTTTACAAAAAGGTTCACACCGTTGATTACCTCATATCCTATCTTCAGGTTGAATATGGTTCGAGGATCAATGGTGGTAGAACCAATTTCTTCATTATATGAAGCCACTTCATGTCGGTAAGTCTGCTCTCCCATATAGTATACATGAGCAAATACACTTAATCTATCAAGCGGTCTCCAGTTTGCTGTTGCGCCCCCATAAAAAGAAGGAGTACGTGTATGATCTGTATTTTGTCTTTCATATGTTGGCAATTTAAATGTCCCCGTAAAAGGATCAATTATCTCAGGGATTATTTTCTTATCGTAATCCTCTAGTTCGGTATGCTGTACAGTCCCAAAGAAGCGGAATTTTAAAGCTCTGACCGGCGCCCAATTCACCATGAAAGAGGCCCCTGTTTGCCTTACCTTCAAATCATTGTTGAGATATGCAAAATTCAATATCGTAGTCCCCGGAGGATCAGTTTCAAAATTTACTGGCTCAAATGCCGAAATATCGCTCATATTCGTCCTGAAGAATTCGAAATCTACTAATACTTTTTCGGAAATGTTGGCCCGATACCCTAAATCGATCATATTCATAGTCGGGAGGTTCAAGGATTCATTCCCCAAGAATCTTACACCTGTATTGCCTAGTGCCACAACATTGAAATTAGTATATGAGTCGATCATAAACGGGCCGCGATTGGACTTGGAGTATACCAACCTTATCAAATTATTTTCATTTACTCAAGTTTCGCAGTAG
>DNTA01000091.1 GCA_003500135.1 Cytophagales bacterium
GTAAGTTGGAGGCTGGTAATACGTTTGCCAGTTACATTCAGGGCGATATCATCACATTCCTCAAGTATTTATTAGAATCATTTCATTCACTGGCTGAGCAAAAAAACATTGCATTGGAATTCGAATCAACTGCAGTCCCACTGATACTCGATTACGATCCTGAAAAGATGAATCACATCGTATCCAATTTGCTGACCAATGCGATTAAGTTTACACCAGAAGGAGGGAAAGTACGCATTTTGGTAGAATTACATAGAAATAGTTCTCCTCCGCTCTACCAATTTTCCGTGACTGATACGGGTATTGGCATTGCTCAAAATAAACTCATAAATGTTTTTGATCGCTTCTTTCAGGCGGAGGATGAGGTTAACCAAGCCAAAGGTGGTGTGGGAGTAGGGTTGTCACTGGTCCACGAACTGGTAAAACTGCTAAAGGGCAACATTAATGTCCAAAGTGTACCAGGTCAGGGAACTACGGTCAAAGTAATGCTGCCCTATACAAACGTAGCGCAGCCTGAGCCAAAGCACCTGGAAGTATTTCCAATAGAAGCATTGGAATCCGGCAGCGCTGAAAAAAAACCATTATATCCGGTGGCCCCAAGCAAAAATGACCTTTCTACGCTATTGATTGTAGAGGACAATCGGGATGTTGCTGAATATCTCGGCACCTGCCTGAAAGATGAGTATCGCTTGCTTTTTGCGGCTGATGGACAGGAGGGTCTTGAGATAACGCTTGAAAAAGTCCCTGACATCATTATCAGCGATGTGATGATGCCTCGATTGGACGGTCTCCACATGTGCAAGGAGATCAAACATGATGAGCGAACCAGTCATATACCAATCATCTTACTAACGGCAAAGGCTGATATAGAATCCAAGCTTACAGGTTTGGAATGTGGCGCTGATGTGTATTTGGAAAAACCTTTTCATAAAAAAGAATTGCGGGTACAATTGCGAAATCTCGCGCAGACNNAAGGAAGATGCGTTCATTTTCCGACTTCGGGAAATCATTGTAGAATCCATGCATGAACAAAATTTTGGCGTAGGAGAGCTATGCAAGAAAGTTGGGATGAGTCGCACACCGCTGCACAATAAGATCAAGGCGCTGACAGGTCATTCCACTTCTCATTTCATTAAGAAGGTACGCGTTCAGAAAGCGACTCGGCTATTGCAGACTTCAGAAATGAACATTAGCCAGGTGGCTATAGAAGTAGGTGTGGAAAGCCTTCCATATTTCACCAAGATCTTTACAAAGGAAATGGGCCTAACTCCTAGCAAATACAGAGAGAAAGTGAGCTTGAAACAATAGGGTAATTATTTAGAACAATAGGTTAAGCAAGATTGGATGCTTTATTGGTACTATTGTGATTGAATAAATAAGGGAGTTGTTTCACGTTTATCACCATCCCATAAAAATGGCCTTGGTATTATACCATTAGGGTGATCTTCTTTACAGGATATTGATTATGTAGGTGATGAGATTAGATTTAAGCTCGGGGGCATTACCAAAAGCGGAATACCTGAACAGCTCGATCAAAATGGAAAACAACGTTTCACGTCAAACAATCCGGAATGTGATTTAAAGTACAATGATTTAGATATTTAAACAATCAAAAAATGAAGAGGATAGTAATCATAATTAAAAATTTAACACTATGAGCAGTTTTTTAAAAACAGTAACAAACACGGTTAAGCATTGGTACATTCCTTTAATAGTTGGACTTATATTTATTGGAATAGGAATTTACACCCTAATCTCTCCATTGGAATCATACTTAGCGCTATCAATTATTTTTAGTCTTTCCTTTCTGTTTTCTGGTCTAGCCGAAATCATATTCTCTATTTCCAATCGTAATGAAATTGACAATTGGGGATGGACTTTAGCTTTTGGAATACTTACTTTTCTATTGGGGGTACTTCTTATAGTTAACCCTGCCATATCAATGACAACTTTACCCTTATATGTTGGTTTTATTGTGCTTTTTCGTTCAATTATGGGAATAAGTTATGCTCTGGAGTTAAAAAACTATGGTGTTTTAGATTGGGGTAATCTAATGGCCGTAGGAATACTTGGAGTACTATTCTCCTTAATACTGATATGGAATCCTGTGTTTGCAGGTTACTCTATAGTATTATGGACAGGTTTGGCACTAATAGCAGGTGGCGTCTTTAGTATATATCTTTCGCTTAAACTGAAAAAAATAAAAAATATTCCTGTTCAAATTTCAAAAGAATTAAAGGAAAAGTATAAAGTTATAAAAGAAGAAATTCAAAACGAACTTAATCAAAAATAATACGTATAACTTAAAGAAAATAATTAAAAGATCAAGAGTAAGAACTACGATTTTAATTCTCCTACTGGTTTACGTTTAATTGATAAAGAAAGAGGAATAGGTATTGTCAGTACTTTAGAGTTTGGCTTTGGTCTATAATATGAAATATTGGTTTTTCCCGGCAGGAAAAGAGAATACAGGTTCGCTGCCCGTTAAATTAGAAGGTATTACCTAAACATCAAAGCATAATATATTAGGCAATATAAGTATACCGGCTCACTTTGTTCTTCATGATGAATTCAAGACTTTTGGTCCGTATCAAACTTTTTTTTTAACAGAAATTTCATTGCTTCGTATCTGCCCTTCCAATGGATAAACAATTCTATTTTCAATAATCGAACATTAAGCTCGGATTATGAAACTTTTTACAATTATTTTATCATTGGGTTTATACCACACTTTAATCGCACTCTATCTAATCCTATTGATATATACAATAATTAGGATTTTATTAGATACACATTCAAGTGCTAAAACACTGGCCTACCTACTTTTAGTTTTTTTATTCCCTTTAATAGGTCTCATTTTTTATTACGCCTTTGGTATCAATTACAGGCATCGTATGATAACCCAAAAAGGGCTGGCCGAACATAAAATAACCGTTAAGGAATTTAAAGAAAAGATACCGGACGAGACCGCAAGATTGATGAATGAAAATACTGCGGAAATAGGTCATTTTTCCGAATTGGTAAAATTTCTTCATGTGATTGGGAATGAAAACCTAACAAGGAACAAGGTTAAACTCTTGATTAATGGTGAAGAAAAGTTTCCCAATGTTTTAAAAACCCTTAAAACAGCTACGTCCTTTATTCACATGGAATATTATGCCTGGGAAAATGACAACCGGGGAAATCAGATAAAAGACGTGCTCCTGCAAAAAATTATGGATGGCGTTAAAGTAAGGGTAATGTATGATGACTATGCCAGCCGAAAAATCAAACACAATGTCGTTAAGCAATTAAGGGAAGGTGGAGCGGAAATTTTTCCCGTTATTAAAGTTAAGTTTACTAAAATTGCGAATAGGGTAAATCACCGAGACCATCGGAAGGTGATTATTGTGGACGGCCATACCGGTTTTATCGGGGGCATTAATATTTCGGATCGATATGACAATTCAATTGACACAGGGCTTTGGTGGCGCGATACCCATTTTAAAATCACCGGTCCTGCAGTATTAAATTTACAGCGTCATTTTATTTTAAACTGGAATGCCTGTCAACCAAATCCACTCTCGGTTAATAAAGAATTATTTCCTCCATTTAAAGAAAATAATACAGAAAAATTCACCGAATTAAATCAAATCATAGCCGGCGGGCCCATTTACCCAATGTCCAATATTATGCTCACCTATTTCAAGATTTTCACATTGGCAAGAAAAAAGCTTTATATCACAAGTCCCTATTTTATTCCTAACGATAGCATTTTAGATGCCCTGAAACAAGCTGCAATTACAGGTGTAGATGTTCGTTTATTGATGCCTAAAAAATCAGATTCAGCAGTAGTTGGCGCTGCGGCAAAATTTTATTATTCGGAATTGTTACAAGCCGGTGTAAAGATCTACATGTACAGAAAAGGATTTGTGCACGCCAAAACTGTGGTAGCAGATGAGCAATTGAGTGTAGTGGGGACAGCCAATATGGATATTCGAAGTTTCGATCTTAATTTTGAGATTTTTTCAACCATTTATGGGAAAAACTTTGCTAAGCAATTGGAATTGTCATTTATGAACGACCTTAAAGAATGCGATGAACTAAATTATGAAGAATGGGTACAACAAGGAGTATTTAAGAAATTGGGTTATGCAGCAGCACGTTTAATCTCATCATTCTTATAAGCGTGAAATTTATTGTAGAAATATTTGCTGTACTCGATTAAATGAACGGTTTTATGGGTCTTAATTCAGGTAATGATCAAGATGCGAACACTGGCCTGTATTCTGTAAAATTGAATATTCCATATACTGATTTAAAACTAAAAATTGATAAATTAGATAAACGCTCTACCTATAAAAAGGAGAATTATAAAAACCCTGATTCTTCAGTAAGCTAAAACAAATTCCCATATGATGCGTCCCTGCCATACCCTTTTTTTACTGATTCTAGTTTTAATAACACCCTTTGCGGGCCTTTCCCAGGATAAAAAGCCCAAAGTGGCCCTTGTCCTTAGTGGTGGGGGCGCCAAGGGTCTGGCGCACATCCCATTGCTCCAGACCCTGGATTCCCTGGGGATCGTACCGGACCTGGTGGTGGGGAACAGTATGGGCTCTGTGATGGGGGGGCTCTATGCAGCCGGGTATTCCGGGGACAGCATCGCAAAAATAGCCCATATGGCCGACTGGGATTACCTGATGGGGGGCGGCATAGGCCTGAACGACGTTTCCGTGGAAGAGGAAAGCGAGTTCAACCGCTATATGGTAAGCCTGAACCTGAAGGAAGGAAAGGTCAGCATGGGAAATGCCCTTGTGAACGACCAGAACCTCCGCATGTTTCTTTCTACCCTGACCTACCCGGTGTATAGGGCGAAACATTTTGATGAGCTCCCGATTCCCTTTCGCGCCATGGCTACGGACATTGTAAATGGCAAAGAGGTCATCCTAGATTCTGGGTCTCTCAGCTTTGCCATTCGGGCAAGTATCTCGATCCCCGGTGTGTTTTCCGTAGTGCCCTACCAGGAGACCCTGCTTGTAGATGGTGGGGTACTGAACAATTTCCCAGTGGATGTAGCAAAAGAGATGGGGGCAGATATTATTATCGGTAGTGATGTGGGCGGTAACATGCTGCCCAAGGAAAAACTGGAAAGCCTCAGTGCCCTCTTGTTTCAGGCGGGGATGCTGAATAGCAACTTGAAAAACCCGGAAAACCAAGCCCTTTGTGACATCCTTATCGACCATCTTCCCCATTTGACCTATTCGACTGCCGATTTTGCCAAATCTGAAATCATCATGGAGGAAGGTAAAATCGGGGTGTCCAAACAGAGAAGTGCCCTGGCTTCTTTAGCCGAACAACTCAAAAAGTTCGATCAACGGCCTCATGATATCCCAGAAGCCCGGAACCAATTTACTTTCGATACGATTATCTTCAAGGGGCTGAGCAGGGGCAACCGGACCCTGGTAAGGGAGCGGACCAATCTGCAGGCTCACCAAACTTACAGCCTGGCAGAACTAAAGTCCGCTATAGACAGGACCATGGGGACGGGCCGATTTACCCAGGTGAACTACGAGCTGCTTAATGATGACGAATCCCTGGCATTCGAGATAGTGGGGTTTGAACGTTCCAGGCACCAGTTCAAAGGGTCTCTCCATTATGATACCGACAACGGTGTGGGCCTGGTCATGAACTACACGGGGCTTAATGTGTTAGGCAGGGCCTCAAGGACGCTGGCAACAATTGATATTGCGGAACGACCGAAATTCCGCCTGCAGCACCAAGCATTGTTCGGGCCACAGAGGGCCTGGTGGTGGCGTTCTGAAATTATGGGACAACAGCAGAAGGAAAAAGCATTCGTCCAGGGAGAATATTCGGATGACTACAGGTACCGCAACGGGGTATTCGACAACCAGATCAACTTGAACCTAGATCCACTTGTAAATTATGTAGGTCTGGGCGTTAAATTTGATTTTACCGGGCTCAGACCTACCGTTGACCCGGAGGTAAGCGATAATCTCTTTCAATTAAAAAAATACCGGTTCCAAAACACGGAACTGTATGCGCATTATCGTCATAATACTATGGATAGGGTTGTTTTCCCTACCAGTGGAGCCTCCCTTCAGGGATATTTGGGGAGGTCCCTATATAGCCGTGTAGAACAGGAGTATTCTCTGGAAGACTTAGCCACGGTCAAGGGCCAGACGAATGGGTATTCGAAACTGGGGGTGGATTACGAGGTCAGGTTCCCGGCCACTCCTAAGACTACCCTTATACTGGGAGCTTCCTCCCATTTATTGTTCGAGGACGCCCTGGATGAAGCTGACATTTCCTTTCTGGATTTTGGATTTGGGGCAAAATACATCCTCGGCGGGAACATCCCGAACCCCAGATATGACACACGGCCCTTCCCTGGGCTGAACCAGCAGGAATTGGCGGTGAGCCAGTACGTGAATCTTGCCCTGGGAGCACAGGTGGAGGTGTTCAGAAAAGTATTCCTGACTCCCCATGTAAATATGGCTTCGGTAGGGTTTGGGTCTTTTGAGGATTTTGGTAGGGAGTTTTTCAATCCCCGGGGAACTTGGCAGGAAGGAACGGACACCAGTTATTTGATGTCGGCGGGTAGCACCTTTTCCTATAATTCCCTTTTGGGCCCTATAAACCTAGATGTTTCCTGGGTTAACGGAACGAACAATGTCAGGGTTTTTCTGGGTGTCGGGTTCAACTTCAATAAATCCTAACGAAAGGGACTTATCATCCTACTTCGGGAAGTCATTATAGAATCCATGCATGAACAAAATTTTGGCGTAGGAGAGCTATGCAAGAAAATTGGGATGAGTCGCACACCGCTGCACAATAAGATCAAGGCGCTGACAGGTCATTCCACTTCTCATTTCATTAAGAAGGTACGCATCCATCAAGCTACCCGGCTATTGCGGACTTCCGAAATGAACATTAGCCAGGT
>DNTA01000037.1 GCA_003500135.1 Cytophagales bacterium
AAGGCAGATTTTGAAAACCTAACAAGGGTTGCTTCTGGTAACAAGGGAAGCAATTTCCCAGAACTACATCGAGTAGTGATGAACCTGAAAAGCTGGCTAAGAGGCGTGCATCATCACGTCAACGATTTGCAAGACTACTTAAACGAATATTGCTATCGGTTCAACAGAAGTTTTATGAAAGAAAACATTTTCGATAACTTAATGAAACGGATGATTGAAGCCGAGCCTTGCTACATTAAAAATATTAGTCAGTAAATGCCTAAGTAAGAAAAATAATTTATTGAATAGGGCAAGGATTGGTGGATTATCCCTTCAAAGGTCAACTTGAACTGTATCTCACTAAACTCAACCTCGGACATAGAAGGTTAATCGAAGGCAATTTTAAGATTGTATATAGGATAGAAAAGGTAAAGATTTATGTGGTAGATTTTTTTGACGGACGCGATAATCCCGATAAAATGAAGGGGTAAATTTTTTTTTAACCCCTCTAAGGTTCACCAATGGTTCAAGCCTTCCAGCCCTAAGCAATAGCAAAAGGAGGATTTGTTCATTACCATCCCAAGGGTTTACAATTTTATCATTATACAGACCTTTTATGGTTCAGTTCATTAATCTGTATGATTTCCAAATGCAGCTTTCGTTTGGCGCTTTACCAAAGCACTTCCCTGTACATCTGCATTACAAATGCAGATGAAAATATTTTGGGGTTTTGTATGCGTTTGCAACGCATGGCTGATGAGAAAGGCATTTGCAACGCCCGGGCATCATATTAAAGTTTGCAGGCGCTCATTTGTATTGAGTGCACAATCTATCAACACGTTTTATTGACTAAGGGCCGGAAATAAAACTGTGATACAACGGTAGTATTGACAGCCCTTTCCAAATGGAGCTTCCGTTCGGCGCTTTACAAAAGCGCTTCTCCCCACATCTGCATTACAAATGCAGTTGAAATTCGTTTTTTTTAATAATAGGATTTTTTGAATGCGTTTGTAACTCTCTTGTTCGATGAAAACTTTGGGTTGATCGACTATGGCTGGGAGCAGGTTGGTTCCGGGGATCAGATGGGGGATG
The DNA here is from genome assembly GCA_003500135.1 of Cytophagales bacterium. Lineage (GTDB taxonomy): Bacteria > Bacteroidota > Bacteroidia > Cytophagales > Cyclobacteriaceae > UBA10427. The sequence continues at coordinate 1,072 of DNTA01000037.1, forward strand.
GTTTTGAGAAATTAGATCGACAGGTGGATGTGAAAGATGAAGGATATATGTATATTTATCCCGAAATATTCAAAAGGATTGAATATTTCGCCCTTTGGGCTGATGAAGTCGTTATTTTTAAACGACTTATCAGGTCTGATGACTCCGAAAGACGTATCAGACTCTTAGGAGGTTAACCCTGACATTCCGACATTATTGTCGGAATCGTCAATCAACATTAGATATTTCTAATGTCGATTCCGGGTTATGTTTCCAACGAGAGCTTAGGAAGTGTAGAAGCGTTCTTTGACGATATTTCGGTTGAGCATATAGAAAGCAAGGTAACCCAGGTAGCGGATTATTATCCGTTTGGGATGCAGATCAAGCAGACGAGTACGGATGTGACGAACCCAATTTACTTTTAGTGAAAAATGCATCAAGCATTGCGTACACATGGCTTTTATCTTCTGGCGTAAGCTTTTCAATGTTCTTCATTTTTTTAAAACCTCATTATCAATATTCCGGTATTCGGCATCTTTTACCAAGTAATCAATAGTAACATTTAAAGCCCCGGTTCGCAAGGGGATTGGTTTGATCAAATACAAACTGGTAGACAATATGGATGGAATTGGATGCGCGAAACCACAAAAGAAAGGATGAAACATACACAAACTTTAAATAGTATTTATCAAAGTGAGGAGATTCATAGAGGCATTAACACATGGGCAGAAAGAGTTACATATACTGTTTGTGTCCCTCTAACTTTTGCTAATCCGGCTCTTGGTATTTCTTGGAGTTCGTCAAGACAAGCAGTACAGGAGATGAGCGGTTCCATTGCAGACGCATTTCATGCTTTGGGTAAGCTTTATAATGACCTAGGAACTAGAAATGGGTTATATGTGTTACAAAATCCGAAAGAATAACAACAAAGGGTACAGGGATGTCAACACAATCTAATTCCACAACATATTATTTACCTTCAGGCGAAATGTTTTTTCAAATCAGAATATTAAAAATATGAAAGCAAAAAAATATTATGAATAATGATGATAAATTATTGAAAACAATTAATATTCAACAATTTATGCCAGGGTCAACCCCGACATTTATCGTCGGACCTGGCGGCGGAAAATTTCATGGATTTTCCGGGTTGGTGCAAACTACTGGCTATTCCACAGAAGACCTGCGTATTTGATATGTACTGACAATGAAACGATCGCTGAACAGATGCTGCAAAATTACATCCGTGGATGGAAGGTTGAAGTGAATATCCGTGATGAGAAAACACTCCTTGGATGTGGGCAGGCACAGGTGGGAAACATAAATCCAGCCGAAGATGCACCAGCCTTTGTTTCGGCCATTTATGGCTTTTTGTTATTGGCCAACATTAAGGCTTATAAGAAAAATGGAGATGGCAAAAACAGGAATATCCTGCTGCCAGGATCAAAATGCTATCCGGCAAAACAACAACAACGATTCACTAGCGGTGACTTAGTATACCAGTTAAAAACTGAATTATGGGCCAAGGCTCCGGGCTGTGGCAGTTTCTCAGGCTTCGTGTCAGAACAGCGCCATACCAAAAGCCATAGAAACTCAACTAATCCACTCACAAGCGCTATCTTGTATAGTAGAAAATAGATCATATGGCCAAAGTCCAGTGGCTTGTCCCCACAAACCAGCGCAAAATCAGTCGTTAACTTCTCTAAAGCATCATTCAAAGGGTAACGAGAATTAGGTTCAGGGGTTTATTGACTGTATTTTTACCAGAAGTTCGATTCTGGAAGAAGTAGCCCAGGGTTCAAGATTCAGGACAAATCTTTAAGTCTTATGATTAAAGTTCAAAGAAAATTTCAATTTACAAGTTAAAAGAAAGCTCTAAGCGAAAGCTGAAAGAGATTTAGGTGTTTTTTGAGTACCTACTTTTTCCCCTTCATCTCCTCTAAAACACTTTGGATATGTTTTTTGGCATTGAAAAGATCGCTGAATGTTGACTGAACCCGTTGCTCGCCATCCAACAGGTAGGTGATCCTTTTGCTCATATTTAAAATGGGCATTTTGGCGCCGTAAAGCTTTGATACACTGCCATCCGCATCGGACAGCAACTCGAATGGTAGGTTGAACTGCTCTTTGAATCGGTTGTGTGTGGCAATATCGTCGGTACTAATACCCAGAACGGTGATATCCAGATCACGGAAATCTTCGAAATGATCGCGAAAACCGCAGGCTTCTGCCGTACAAACGGAAGTGAAATCTTTAGGGTAGAAATACAACACACAGGGTTTACCTTTCATAACTGTATAAAGTGAAAAGTCCTTTCCCGAAGTGCCCGGCAATGTGAAATCCGGGGCTTTACTGCCTTTAGCTAATGCCATAATAATTTCGTTTTAATCTTAACTAAACCCAACGGAAATGGTTTGTATATAAAATGCTGTTTTAACGGCTAAATTTTTAACACAATGTATTGTTTACTAGCTTTGCAATCCCAAAAATTTTTGAACACATGAAACGTCCATGATAAAAGCATCATCATCTCAATAAACACGAGCTTGACTATTTTATCATGGTAAGTTCCATCTGACCATTAAAAAAACAAAAAATAACAGATGAATAAAGAAGCTAACACGAACTATCCAATCAACGAACTCATAAAAAAAAGATGGAGCCCCCGGTCATTCGAGGACAAAGCCGTTACACCAGGCCAAATCAAAAACCTGGTCGATGCAGCAAGGTGGGCGGCTTCATCATATAATGAACAACCCTGGCGCTTTATCGTCGGTTTGAAAGGCGATGATACCTACGACAAAATATTGGACTGCCTGGTGGAATGGAACCAAAACTGGGCCAACGGCGCTGCTTTTTTAATGCTTGGATTTGGTAAACAGCACTTTTCGCATAACGATTCCATTAACCGGCACCGTGCCTACGACCTCGGCCAGTCCGTCGCTACTATGACCATACAGGCCACTGATATGGGGCTTCACATGCACCAGATGGCCGGATATAGTAGCAGCAAAGTGCTGGAAAACTTTAATGTACCGGAAGAATACGAGCCCATTGTTGCCATTGCAGGTGGCTATGTGGGTAAACCGGAAGACCTGGCAGATGACTACCGCGAATCGGAACTTGCCAAGCGAAAGAGAAAAGGCCTGGAACAAATCCTCTTTCATGGCGACTGGGAAAAGCCATTTTAACCAAAGAGCCTTCAGGGGCTCTTTGTTATTTTAAATATTTAACCCGGATTATGCAAAAGAATATTTATGAAAGTACAACAAAATATTCTTTTGCATATTGACGAAAACCGTCATTTGAAGACGGTTTTGTCAGGGTTAAT
>DNTA01000038.1 GCA_003500135.1 Cytophagales bacterium
CAATCAGCGAGTATTTTGCCTGGCGGGTCTTACACCTTTCACGGGCAAACTTTTGCATATCGATAACCGTATCGGTTTCGTCAACGATTTCGAGCCCAAGCAAGGTTTCTATGACGTCTTCCATGGTCACGATACCATTTAACCCGCCATATTCATCCACCACCAGGGCAATGTGCTCCTTTTTTTCCAGCATTTTTTCCCAAATGGTGAATAGCGCCATCGTATCGGGGAACACTAAAATATCCCGCTTGATATCTTTTAGCTTTAGACTGTGTTTATCTTCGGCCAGCTTCTCAAATACTTCCTGCCGGAAGACATAGCCCGTTATGTTTTCATCATTACCCGAATATACCGGTATGCGCGAAAATTTTAAGTAACCCTTATTTTTCAGAAAATCACTGAGGGGCAAATTCTGGTCGGCCACGGCCACTACCACCCTGGGGGTCATGATTTCGGTGACTTTAATGTTTTTGAGTTTCAGTATGTTCTGTATGATTTTATTCTCTTTATCAGAAAACAATCCCTCATCGGCCCCAATACTTGCCAATGCGGCAATTTCCTCACGGCTGGTCGTTTGCTCCTCCTCATTTTTGGAAATGAGCCGGGTAATAAAAGCCGAGGCAACCACCAGCGGATAGGTGATAAGAATCATACCCCTTATGGTATAATAAGAGAACTTCGCTAATCTTCGCCAATATCGTGCTCCTGCCGTTTTGGGTATGATTTCTGTAAATACCAGTATTAAAACCGTCAATACCGCTGAAATTACTCCAAAGGCAGCTTCTCCGAATATCTTAACCGCCTGAGCGCCAACGCCAGCCGCACCAATGGTATGCGCCACCGTATTCAATGATAAAATGGCCGAAAGCGGCTTATCGATATTTCGCCTAAGGTCCATAAACGATATGGCCCATTTGTGTCCTTTATCTTGCTGTACGATCAGAAAAGACTGTGGGGTAGATAGAATTACCGATTCCATAATGGAACAAAGGAATGACACAAACAAAGCAAGAAATAAATAAGCAAAAAGCGCAAACATATATCGTTGAAGTTTAAAATCCCTTAAGCTACTGGTTCATAAATAACCTGTAAGATAGTAGAATTAAAGACCGCTTCCAATCAGGCGGCCCAGGTCTGGCCTCAATTTTGAATATAAGTAAACAAATGTCCCTTCCAGAAAAGCTTTTGGATTAAACCTTATAAGCTATTCAACTTCCCTTGGCACCAAAGGCTGATCAATATCCCATTAATAATCAGTGTGAGCCAATTGATGGTTATTATGGTAACCTCGAAACGATCCTCTCGCATTACTCCATATTGGATGGCAATGATGATGAATGAGACAAGGACCATCAGAAATGCAATACGAAAAACCCAACGAATATAGATGCCGTATCCACCTGAACGATTGAAAGTGAATGGTATAAACCAAAAAGAAAAGCTCATGAAAAGGTAGCCCAACTCCTCAAATGCGATAAACATTCCATGGGGGTTGTACTGAACAAAAAGCGGTATGCCTTCGGTTTCATTATTTATCAGGCTGGCAGGAATAACCGTGATTTGAATGAAATAAGTACTGACCAATATTATCCCTGAAATGATGGCAAAAATCAGCGCGATGTGGCTAAATAATTGCATCTCTTTTGCTGTAATACGATGCATCCAGACCGCCCATATTAAAAATAACACTTCAAGCGCCAGTGCTGGGTACATCCAGGTAAAATCAACCGGATATTCGGAAATGATATTCAGGTAAGGATACTCAAAGCAATCACCCGGACAGAAAGTACCTGGATTAGGCGCCGCCACAAGGGCCATGCCGAAAGTGACAAAGGTAATAATCGAAAGGGCCAATGAGACCCAAAGGCCGAAACGCAATAAGGTTTTTGTGGGTCCGTTGGGAATCGGTTCCATCGGTGAAATACAGGTATGTTTTCTTTATTAAAATTAAGCAATCCATCTATATCCACCCGTAAATTACATTCTTTGTGGAATTTTATAGAAATATCGAGATCGTGTTGTCGATTACGATTGATGAATTGAAAAAATCGGTTTTTAAATACGGGCCAATGCAGCCGGAACGATCGGGTATGCTACCTATTAAAGCCTAGCCCAATGTTCTACCTACCTTCAATGATTTGCTTGAGGTTCCCCCCTTCCGCCATGTAGGTGTAACTTCCACTACTAAAATCGCAACTGTGAACCGGGGTACGGCAAAGTGAATAACCGATCCCTTTTACTTCGTCGTAACAGGCCGTTAAAAATTCCTCCTGCTTTTCGACCGGCATTTGAGCAAAAACCTCCGCCGATGCATCTGTCATGTCCCCTCCGATACCCAAAAAAGATTGAAAGGATTTGTTTGGGTTATCGAATACAGAAACTTCATTTTCCAATGGCTGATCGGTAGGTTCGAAAGCTGCTTTTCCGTTTTCAGTTAACCGAAGCTCCGACTCACTTGCCGTAGTGTAGATGGTGGATTCTTTCCCTAAAGCCGGATTTATAAAAGTTTCGGATGGTTCAATTGTTTCATCTTCCTGCGCTGTGTCCCTGTTTTTATTACCTGAACAGCCGGCAAAAGCCATACGTATAAGGATGGCGGTGATCTTGTAGTTCGTATTCTTGTTTTTTAATAACCTCTTTGCAATTAAAAACCTGTGGAACTGATCGTTTACGAACATAAATGTATTGGATTCAATGTGGCCATGCAAGCAGCTCAGTTTGAAGGGTTAGGAGAACTATTCAGATGAGGATTTAAAATATGACTGATGGAATCAATATCGTTGTCTCATTTATCGCAAGGCAATAAAGTGTCGCATTTTTAAATTTTCAAAAATCAAAAGCATCGAAAAACATACTTGAGCTTCCAAAAATGACCCTATTGAAAATGATCCATTAACCCGGATGATGCAAAAGAATATTTATGAAAGTACAACAAAATATTTTTTGCATATTGACGAAAACCATCATTTGAAGATGGTTTTGTCAGGGTACATCCCAACAAAACATAGTTTTCATCGACCTTTAGGGCGAATTCTGCTCTATTGCAGAATTCGGGATCAATACTTTTGTCACAGCTTAAGTACTAATGACAGCCCATGAACAGGCCCGGAACAGAATGGGATTTCATTAACAACTTTCGCTAAAAAAAATGTAAATTTATAGTGAAACAAGATTTTTCAGTATGTTACGCGGCCTATCGAGATTGGTCCTTTACTTCCTGTTTTTGATTGTAGTATTTACAACTCAATCACAGGACCTTAAAACCCAATACCGGGTTATATCTTATGATACCAAAGATGGTTTGCCTAGCAATCAGATCCGCGATTTCTACCAGGATAGTCTGGGATACATGTTTATCACTACGGATGCCGGATTAGTACATTTCAACGGAACTCATTTTACAAATATATCCTCAGGGTCCGTAAGTCAGTATTTTCGCAGCCTTTTGAAAAAATCGGATGGCAGTTTATTGGTATCCCACGATGCAGGTGTTTCTGAAATCATAAACAAAGGCAGAAAACCAAAACTGGAATTATGGTTAGCAGCGACCATACAACCGTCGGATACTACTTTATACTATCCCGGGAATTTATTTCAGGATTCCAATGGAATCATCTGGATCAGTGAGCCGGGTTCAATTGTTAAAATCAAAGACAAAAAACTGACCCGTTACCCACTTTCTGTTGATAATGGCCACAATACTTTTTCCTTCGCCGAAGATGGTTTCGGAAATCTATGGGCAGCTTGTACAAATGGAAAGGTATATAAGTATGATCAAAATGAATTTGAGCCCCTGAAACAATCTTTCGATTCGCTAATTTATATTATGGCAACTGACCAAAACCAGCTTCTGGCAGGTGGAAACGGACTATGGAGCTTGCAGATCAATTCAGAGCAAAAACTGATTGCTTCTACCCGTTTATCTGACATACCTGGTATCAGGCACTTCATACGTCTATCCGATAATGAATACCTTCTGGCAACAGTATCAAAAGGCCTCTACAAGGGAATAATGGTAAACCATCAATTCACAACAGAAAAAGTTTTCAGCCATAGTGATCCTCACCGTGTTGAGGAACTACCCTATACCAGCATTGACAAACTTTTGCTCACCGAAAAGGACGGGATTTTTCTGGCAACAGATCGGGGATTGGGTATTTTGCAATCCAACTTTTTTGACAACATACGTTCTGTACCACAACAACTGGTTTATTCCCTTTCCGAGTCACCCGAAGGAGATATTTACATGAGTATGGGGGGAATCTACCGGTTAAGCAGGGTTCAAAATAATCTTAAGGCACAACAGATCCTGGCACAAGATCATAATTTTGTTTTGAGTGTGGTTACTGATGAAGAAAGATTATGGTTTGGAGACGTTGATGGATCTCTTTGGTATCTTGACCCTGGCAAAAAAGAAAAGAGAGTGGACCTGAGTAATCGTGGAGGTGGGATTTTTTATATTACTCTGGACAAAGGCCACAACCTTTGGTTCTGCCAGGCCCCGACGGATAAACCCATCGTGGGTACAGCCAAAATAGATCCAGACCTGAATTTACGGATTTATAGTCGTGAAAAGGGATTAGAGTCAAGGATACTTGTGCTCAAAGAAAGTGCAAATGGTATTTTATACGCAGCCGGAATCGGAAAAGAGACCTATCTCTATCGATACCTGGAGGATTCAGACCAATTTATCAACCTCAGTCTTCCATTGAGTTTTAACGTAAGTGCAGGGTTTGAGGTGCACGACATGGCCATAGACCACTACGGACAGGTATGGATGGCAACTACGGATGGTTTACTTGTTTACGACTCTGAGAGCATCATCAGAGCAGACCTGGGCGATTATTCAGAACAGGAAGTGCGAGCGGTTGATGTTGCCGGTGATGGTAGTATATGGCTGGCCATAGATACCTATGGGCTAATAAGGTATGATAAAGGCATACTTAACTTGTTTGATGAGCAAAGTGGTTTGGTTACCAGGATCATCAATTATCGATGCCTGATGCTGGATTATGAAGATCGTATCTGGACCGGCACAGTTGAGGGCCTTGCACACTCTCAAATGACCAATATCAAACCGCCGGTAACCCCTAAACCCAAAATATTCAAGCTTAAAAGCGCCAATACATCAGTAACGCCCTCGGAAGGTATGTCCTACGACCTGCCGCGTAAAATACAGTCGTCGTTTGAATTTGCCTGCATTACTTATCCGGGAAGAGAAGTCGAGTACCGCTATCGCTTAGTAGGTTTTGACAGAAACTGGGCCGTGATAACAGAAAGGCCTCAACAGACTATACCTGTTTTGGCGCCGGGTGAATATCAACTGGAACTCCAGGCCAGAAAAGAGGGAGGCTATATTTGGAGTGATTCATACGTAATATCACTGGTGGTCCACAAGCCCTGGTTTATGACCAATACAGCCTATATTTTCTATATTCTTGGCATATTGATTTTAGTTTGGGGGATTGTCAGGTTATCGGTCCATAAATTGAGAAAAGATAAACAGGCGCTGGAAAAACTGGTTCATAGTCAAACCAAAGTAATAAATGAAATCGAAAGCGATACTCCTGCAAATCAATCTGCCACGCAGGAGGTGGAAATGGCTTACCACAATTTGGAAACACTGGCAATAATCAGTAGAAAAATAGAGGCCATTGACAGTTGGGAAAACCTGGCGCCTGTAATCTTTGATGAACTAAACCGGATCACTGACATTACTACTTTTGGGATCGGAACCTATATCCGGGAAGAGAATTGTATAGAAATATGCAAAATCCGTGAAGGGAGTTCCAGGGTGGATTCCGAAACCGTGCCCATCTCCGGTTATAGCAGTCTTTTAGGTTGGGTCATTCGGCACCAGAAAGGGTTAAATTTAAAATCTGTGAAGAATGAATACACTCAATATATACCCAGGAATAATGACCTGGAAATAGACCCTGATTTTACCGGATCCTCCATCATTTATCCTTTGATCCATAAAAATATATCCACGGGAGTGGTCTTTCTTGAGGACTGGAAGGAAAATGGTTTAAAGCATATAAGTCCGTCATTTATGCAAACACTGGCAGCTCAACTATCCTTCTATCTTGAACTGGAAGGAATCATAAAACCCGGAGAATTATGACAAGAATCGCACTGGTCACAATGTTCATTTTGATAAGCCTATCTAACGCCTACAGCAATGCACAGGTAAATAAGGAAGACCGTCTGGATATCGGTGTGATGGTATCCCCTCCCTTTGTCATGAAAGATGCCAATGGAAACTTTTATGGACTGAGTATTGATTTGTGGTATAAACTTGCTGAAGAACTGGAACAACCCTACGAATTCCGTGAGTATAGTGATCATTTGGGCATGTTGAGAGGCTTGGATTTTGGAGAGATAGATTTAGCCATAAACCCCATTACCATAAGTGGCGCTCGTTTGAAAATATTCAATGCCGGGCAGCCCTTTTTTATTTCGAGCCTGGGGATCGCATCTTCGAGAATTTACAGCAGTCCGGTCCGGATGTTTTTTTCAAACCTGTTTTCACTGAATTTCCTGAAATTAATTGGCATGTTGCTGCTGATCATTTTCTTCTTTGGCCTGGTCATCTGGATTATTGAGCGTCCACATAACCAGCATCAGTTTCGCAAGGGTTTGGTAGGTATACTGGATGGCTTGTGGTGGTCAGTGGTTACCATGACCACAGTAGGCTATGGTGACAAGGCGCCGAGAACCATTATGGGGCGCACTATTTCCGTGGCCTGGATGTTTGTGGCTATTGTAATTATTTCCTCATTTACCGCCACGATCACTAGTACCCTGACCGTTAATTCCCTGGAGTCGCGGATTGAAAAAATTGAAGATCTGAAACATGTGGAAAGGATCGGAATAGTGACCAACTCTATTGCACAGGAATTCCTCAACCGGGTGGAGATAAAAAATTCGCACAACTTTGACTCCCCAACAGAAGCCCTGGAGGCGCTTTTGAATCATGAAATTGATGTGCTTGTTCATGATCGATCAGTGATCCGATACCTCACCACAGAGTATCGTATGGACAGTGAGGTCAGGATTATGGCGCTGAATTTTCATGAGCAATATCGCAGCTTCCTGGCCCCAAAGGATAGCGATATTTTAGATAAGATCGATCCTCAATTAGTTGATCATATCAATTCAGCCTCGTGGAATCAAACGCTGAGAAAATATCATCTGGAAGAGTAATATTAAACTTAAGAAGCCTCTTTTTGTACCTCTGGTCAATAAATTCTGATTCGCCTTAATCAGGAATGTATTTCCTTTACATTTTTAATATAAAACCCAACTCAGCTATGGACTCTCCTTTTTTTAATTGAAACTGAATGGATTCATGCTTATTAAAGTAGAAATAATAGAAAATCCTTCAATACTCAAAAAACACTTGTCATTTAGACGTGGGATTGAACCAATCCTTTAATAAAAATATTGAATATAACAGTGAGAAAAGAACGAATCACTACATTCAGACTAAAACCAATTTTGATATAATAGCGCTGGCAAAAATCCGAAGTATTTCTTTTAGGCCCGTAAAATCTTCTCCATTTTACGACCCTTTGCCAATTCATCCACCAGCTTATCCAGATATCTAACCTGACGGGTTAGTGAATTTTCAATTTCCTCAATGCGATAGCCACAAATCATCCCTTTTATCAGGTGCGCATTAGGATTTATTTCTGCCCCTTGAAAGAAAATTTCAAAAGTTGCTTTTTGATCGATAAATTCCTGTAATCTTTTTTCATCAAAACCCGTCAACCATTCAATCACCTGGTGCAGCTCCGCTTTAGTCCTTCCTTTTTTCCCTACTTTCGTGATGTAGTGCGGGTATACGGAGGCAAAAGTCATTTTGGCAATTCGCTGGTTGTGTTCATCGGTTACTTTCATGATGTATTGGTTTGGTGTGGAGTGCATTGATGTTAAGGTTTAAACTATGGCAAAAGGCAGTTTTAGTACTTGCCTGTCCGCCTGAAATAAACCTGGATCAGAACCCAAATTTAAATTTAGCAATTTGCCCTTCATTAGCCAAAAGGCCGAAGTGAGTTAATGAAAGTTGCATAAAAGTATTGAGTAAAGTTGCTATCAAAATATTTTAGAGTGGGACTTCATGGCTTCCATTCTTTCTGGCAGTAGTATTTAAATGGGTTTTTGGTCGGTTTTTTAAACCATGCAAAAGTAGCCACCATATCCACATGGCCGGTTCATACGAAACCGGTAGTGCATAAAGGCTATTGCTATCGGAATAGTAATGGTAAAATTATAAGGACATTTATTTAAATTGTCATTCGAAACCAGCGTGTATGAACTTAAGTGACATTGTAAACCAGGACAATAAAAACTTTTTAAGGAAGGTGGATTCGAAAAAATTAAATGAAGACTGTAAACTTTCATTCCTTCGGAAGACCAAAGGATCAGGATATGTACAAAGAAGACAGGCAACCTGTTTAAGGATAATACAAATTGCCAAATTTTATTATCACTAACTGTATTGTCAAATTAAATTAACAAATGGACACTCAATGGATAAGCTGGTCAGAAAATATGGCAACTGGGCCTTTATAGCAGGAGCGGCCCAGGGCATTGGAGAAGCATATACACGTGCACTTGCTAGGCGGGGCTTCAACTTAATCCTGCTCGACAACCAATCGGATGGCCTTAATACCCTTGATGAACAGCTGAGTGAAACGTACGATGTAAAAATCATAACCCTCCATATGGACCTGGGCTCGCATAATGCCGCCTCCCGCATTCTCGAAGCGATCCAAAAAGTAAACTGCCGCTTCATTGTCTATGTGGCGGCCTATAGCAAAATAAAACCCTTTATTCAAAATACCACTGAAGAGCTCGATGCCTACGTAAATGTCAATATGCGGACCCCGCTTCATTTATTTCATGGTTTCATCGATCAACAGGAAAGCAATGCCCCGGCTGGTATACTTCTTATGTCTTCATTGGGTTCTTTGTGGGGTACCAACCTGCTCATTCCTTATGGCGCTACCAAAGCCTTTGACCTGGTGTTGGCCGAATCGTTGCATTATGAGTTAAAACCCCGAGGTATCGATGTCATGGCATGTGTGGCGGGCGCTACCACCACTCCTACCTACCTGGCTTCCAATCCAAGGTATGGCAAAATAAAGCCACCCCTTCAACAACCTGAAAAAGTGGCGGAATCTGCCTTGCGCAACTTTGGTAAAATGGCAGTATATATCTCAGGCTGGCAAAATAAATTGAGCTATTTTATCATGAGCCGTTTCTTCTCCCGGCAGGGTGCGGCGAAAATATTCAATCGTACCATTTCGAAAATGTATGCCGATAAATTATAAACCATTGACCTGAATGGCTGCCGGGTCCACTTCTTTCCACAAGTTTATCGACCTGTCCCATAACTTCTTCCCTTCATCGGGATCGTAAACTTTTGGATCCATATCTTTCACATTAAACATATGCTGATATTGGTTTGTAACTCCTTCATAATCCTTTGAAACCGACATGTAAATAACAGGAAGACAGGCCTTTTCGGGCGAACGGAAAATAATTTTGAAGATCCCTTTCAAAACTATCCTGATCAAGAAGGGCGCTTCTTTTACAATATTGGAATGCACCGGCCCTGGACACATCACGTTGATACCGGCCTTTATTTCCTGGCCATTGACCCTTCTCGATAGCTCCGTTGCGTAGGTATTGAGCAATAATTTGAAATAAGAATAATCCGATATTCCCTTTGATGGGCCGTATTCGTAAAAGGTGCCGAATTCATCGTAGTCCACCGCCGAAGACCCTTGGTGCGAGTCGGAAGAAATAAAAAGGATGCGAGGTTTACAAGAGTTTGTTTTTTCCGTATCGACAATGCCTTTATCCAATAACAGGTTGGTAAGCGCCACATTGGAAAGATAATTCACCAGGAACATTTCTTCCAGGCCCGAGTCGGTCTTTCTTGCTTTTGCCAGGGCCACTCCGGCATTGAGAATGGTGACATCCAGCTTAATATGATCACGCTCGAGTCCTTCCGCAAATTGATGGATCGTGTCCAACTTGCTTAGATCAAGATATCGCATTTCAACTTTGCCGGAGCCCGAAAGCTTTTTCACCTTATCCCCCGCTTCCGGGATTTTACTTCTTCCGGCCATAATAACGTGCGCCCCCCTCCTGGCGGCTTCCACAGCAATGGCAAAACCCAGACCGGAGTTTGCCCCGGTTACAAGCAAGGTTTTACCATCAAACCGGTCATCATCAGTAAGTTTATCAGAAAGATCCTGCTTCCTGAATAAATCCCAGAACCCTGCAAGGGCTGCTACAATAGGGTTATCAAAACGGCCGTGCGACATAATGTATTTGGTTTGCCGTTCAATGTACTAATTTGTCGCAAAAATCCGGAAATACAATTCATTAAATATTGATGAAAATTCAGCAAAATCATGAGTAATGAACCATGAAACAAATCCTTCCAGCCTTCACCATCCATCAACGGGCAAAAGGGCTTTGAGCTTTAACAAAGCTCATGTACTCTTAAGCAAATCAACAAAGCCCCGGGTTTAATGAGCGCAATCCTCCATAGATGTACCCCGAAATCCGGATAAAATCTATAAACTTTGAAACTACCGAACCAATTATTCTTTCACATCTTCAACAATTCCATACTTTTACGAATTAAACTGATCATTATGAAAACCGGATTCTGGCGCAACCTCCTGGGAAACTTCTGGCTGCTATTTGCCGCACTGGGCATAGCCCTCACGCTGTACGCCTCATTTAATCTTATTCCACAGCATTTGCGGGGTAAAAACGAACAGATGGCAAACCAAATGAACCGGCGACTGATCAATCAGGTACAGCAACGGCTAATTGAGGGCAAAAAAACACATGTGGTCCAACTACAAACGCTTATCGAAGGCGAATCGCTACAACATAACCTGAAATACCCCTATACGGTCGACGAGTTGCTCATCCAGACAGAGGCCGATATGCTACAGAACCAATTTGTGCCCGACAGCATAAAAAACCACCTTTCCGAAAAGATCGCCCAAATCCGTGAGGAATGGCAACGATATGTCGATGGTCTGCCAGAAGATTACAAGGCTTCATTAGAAACTTCGCACTGGCAGAAGTATTCAAGTGGCGTACATCTCAAGATCATTCTGGTTAATGTTGGCGGAGTGATCCTCGCTTTAATCGGTTTTTACAGCATTTACAACCAATTCCTGAGTAGACACCATGAGTTTTTGAAGCGGCTGTTCCACGAAAATCAAATGGCTATGGAAGAGCAGATCAAGGTGAACCTCTGGTACGAACAGATTTTGGAAAAAGCCCTCACCGGCCTTAGCATGAAATACAAAGTGTTGCTCAACAAACACAGCAAGGCAGACCTGCACCTCAAAACGGAATCAGGCCAGCAGGTGTTTATCAAATCGCGCTACCACAGCGGAAAAGAAGACACCCACCAGGAATTTATCGAGCGTTTTATCCATACGGTAAAAGTCAATAAGGCCTATGGCGTATTCGTTACCAATCGTGACGATAAAGCCATCACCAAAATCCTGGACCAGCACAACCATCAAAACCCTAATCACAAAATATTTATGATGGTGGGGGATACAGTAGATGAACTAAAGGCGATGATCATGAATACGGTAAACCGGATTGATAAAAAAGAAAACTGACCATGGCCACAAGAAGGAAACGCTTCAACCAGTGCCCCAACTGCAATACCATGCTCAAACCGAGCGACCGGTACTGCCCTTCATGTGGGCAGGAAAACCACGACACCAACGTTTCCTTCGGCATACTGTTCAACGAGTTTGTCAGCGCCTATCTGGCGCTCGACTCCAGCTTTATCAAAACCATTAAGCCTTTTTTATTAAAGCCCGGATTCCTCACCAATAAGTTCAACGACGGTAAGCGAAAATCATATGCCAACCCCGTACGCCTGTATCTGATTGCAAGTATTTTTTATTTCTTTGTACTCAGTTGGTCGGGCATCCGAATAATGCGCGATGATAATCAGGCAAATAATTTCAAACCTGTCATCAACTACCGTTCTGATAATGATACGATCCAAAATAACACAGCCAGTGAAGATTCGCTGGAGCGTGAACTAACCCGGATTGCCCTTGAAGAAGAAGGCGCTCTCTGGACAAAAAAGAAGCGGGAAAAACTGAAAAAAACAATTGAGGAATACGAAAACAAACAAAAGTCAGAACATAGCCATACCCTGGCAACAGACACTCCGGAATACGCAGTAAGATCAGAAGAAAAAACACAAAGCGATTCAACAGAAGAAAGTGACAGTACTTCCTTTATTCTATGGCGAATGGATTATGATCTCGTGGATTCTTTGGAATACGATCCCGATTATAACGATAAACAACTATTGGACTCCATGCATCTCGGTCCATTAAAATGGTGGGAGGAATATCTCGCCCTCCAGGCCATCAGGTTAAACCGGGCCGACAATGAATCGTTTGTGGGTTACCTGCTCCAAAATCTCCCTCTCATGATGCTCATCGCAATTCCTGTTTTTGCTTTGCTGCTCAAACTGCTCTACATACGAAGTAAGCGCCTGTACGTTCAGCACTTTATCCATGCGCTACACCTCCATTCCTTTGCTTATCTTATCTATGGCATCGGACTGTTATTAATGGTATTTTTGTGGCAAAATGAAACGGCAGACACCATCACCTGGTTTCTCAGTATCACTATAGTAGGCATATATTGCTACATCAGCTTTTTGAGGGTTTACAGGCAACATTGGTTGAAAACCCTGATCAAGTACTTAACGATAGGATTAAGCTATTCCTTTTTGGTATTTGTTTTCTTTCTCCTTGAGGCCCTTATTTCATTGTTATTGTATTAAACGACCGATTCTTCTTCCCGAGGCATATCGCCGATTTTGATACGTACGTCAACTGCTACGATCGAATCACTGTTGCACATCATTGGATTGATGTCAAGCTCATCGATTTCCGGATACATTTCAATCAAATTATTCAGTCTGAGGATCATTGCTACCAGTTTATCAATATCGACGCCATGCTTGCCCCTTGCCCCCTTCAGTATTGGCCATATTTTTAGTTGAGACAAATAATATCTTATTTCGGGTTCATTCACAGGAAGTAAAACATTCTGGAAGTCCTGTAATATCTCCAGATAAATACCACCGGCACCAATGAGCAAAACATGGTGTGCCCCTTCCCGCTTAATACCGATATACAGTTCGTCACCCCTGGCTTGCTGCTGTACCCACACGGCATTTTCCGGGCTTTTGCAGCAAAGCGATCCAAAAGCCTCCATGGCCAGGTTGTCATTTGTAAGATTAAGGGCCACTCCACCATCATCCGACTTATGCAGCATACCTGCACTTTTCATTACGAGCGGGTATTTCAATTTCTCCAACACTCCGGTCAACTCTTCCTGTTTGCTTACTTTATATGGCAAAGCCACAGTTATTCCGGCTTCCTGCACCAGGTTAAAAGCTACATTGTAGGGCAAAAAACCCGCTACATTCGAATGATATCGGCCGGATTCTACACATTCCAGGGCTTTGCCATCCTCTAATAAACCCACAATATCGTTATGCCGGTAGCTCGTACCCATTGCGCGTGCCAGTAAACTTTCATCATGAAAAAACCTGCCACCTTTTTCAAGATATAAGGTGGTTTCTTCTGCCGCATTGATCGGCGAGGGAATAACCGTGTATATGGGTTTACCGGCATTTTTTTGCATACCGGCTATCAATTCAAATACGGGCTTTTCATCGAATAAACCAGGGCTGCCAAAAATTACGATTATGCCATTGAAGTTTTCGGACTTCAAACAATAATCAAGCGCTACTTCGAGCTCCTTTTCGGCGCCGGTAGCCAGTATGTCGAATGGGTTTCCCGCGGATGATCCGGGATGCAATTGCTCAAGTAGTATATTTTGATCCACTTCTGTAGGCGTAGGCAAAATAAAACCAGCCTTTTCCAGGGCATCCACTGACATTACCCCCGGCCCGCCAGCATGCGTTATGACTGCGATTTTATTTCCTTTCAACCCGGGTAACTGTGCCATCAGCGCCCTGTCAATTAACTCATTTCGATTGTAGCAGCGCGCAATACCCGATTTTCTGAAAAGGGCATCCACATAAGTATCGGATGTGGCCATGGCGCCCGTGTGCGAGGAGGCTGCCTGTTGCCCCTTACCCGATCTTCCCGACTTGAGCGCCAAGATCTTACACCCTTTTTGGATGAGCGATGTAGCATGTCTTTGTAGTTTTTCGGGCTGTTGAATGCCTTCGAGATACAACACCTTCAGGGGAGCGCTAAGGCCTGCTTCATATGTTTCATCCAGGTGTGCCAATACTTCCTCCACACCGATCTGCATACTGTTGCCAACAGAAAATACCTGTTGGAATTTTAATCCCTGCTTCAACCCGGTTTCCATGAGAAAAACAGCAGTAGCTCCGGAGGCAGAAACCAGATCGGCCCCATACCGGTCAAACTCGGGCACTGGCTGCGTAAATACCCCGCTCATTCCGTGGGTAATCAACCCAATACAATTGGGCCCCACAATTTGAATGTCGAGTTCTTCGGCTAAAGCCCTTAGATCGTCTTCCAGTTGTTTGCCTGCCTCATTCAGCTCGCCGAAACCGGCGGATACAATGATAAAGCATTTGGTACGGCAGTGTTGATAAAAAGATTCAATAGCATCTCTGCAAAACCTTGCCGGGAGCGCCAGGATGGCGAGATCAACCGGCTTACCAATAGCTTGCGGATCAGGATAGGCCTGCATGCCCAAAACCTCACTTTTTTTGTGGTTAACGGGCCATATTTTGCCCATAAAACGGCCATCTTTCAGGTTGACCAGCAGTCGGCCACCCGGTTTATGGACATCATCAGAAGCGCCAGCCACAGCAATACTGGCAGGTTGAAAAAATGCTTCGTTCAATTTTTTTATCATTATACCGCATCTTTTTCCAATGCCAGGGATCTACCCGCTATAAAAGCATTGATATTCATTTCCATGATTTTTTCTCCCTTGGCTTTAAAAAGCTGCCTGATCCCTTTCTCCAGTGATTTTTCCTTTAGCGGAAGATGCGCTGATGCAGCGCCCAGAAGCGCCATATTCGATGCTTTTGCCGTGCCTACCTTTCGGGCAAGTTTATCTGTATCGAGCAAAACGTGATTTTCCACCTGACGGATCGAAGTGTACAGGGCGTCGGCATCCGGATAGTCCACTATATTGACCATCGGCTTTTCATTACTGATCAGCCAACCTGTTTCGCCTAAATAAGGCAGGTAACGTAGGGCTTCCATCGGTTCCAATGACAGGATCATGTCTGCTTTGCCCAGTGGTATAAGTTCGGAATAGATGGGTTGATCGGAGATCCTGAAATGTGATTGTACGACTCCGCCCCTTTGGCTCATACCATGTACTTCAGCCTGTTTAATGTGCAGGCCTTCATTGATGGCAGCATAACCGATGGCAGCAGCAACTGATAAAATACCCTGTCCGCCTACTCCTGCCAGTATGATATCCATTTTCATGATGCGACCTCCTTTTTAATGTTTTGTTTTTTATGTTTTTTCGCGGTTTGTACGCATTCCCTCACCGGTATGATCACCGACAGTCCTTCATACGCCAGTTCCTTTTCAATAATATTGATCACCTCCTGTCTGTTTTTCGGTGAAGGCTCAAAGGTGTGCACATGGTCAGGGCCTACCCCAAGGCCAATGCATACTTCATCCAGTTTGCCCGTTGCAAGAGAGGTTTGTCCTCCGGTCATTGCCGTTGTGCGGTTGTCAGATATAATAATGGTGATCGGACTGTTTTCGTAAATGGCATCCATAAGACCGGTCATACCTGAGTGGGTGAATGTGCTGTCACCAATAACGGCCACAGCAGGTTTGAGCCCGGCATCCGCCGCTCCTTTTGCCATGGTAATAGAAGCCCCCATATCGACGCACGAATTGATGGCATTATACGGAGGCAAGGCGCCGAGTGTGTAGCATCCGATATCGGAAAACACCCGTCCTTTTCCATACTGTATAAGTGCGGCGTTGAGCTCATTGTAAACTTCGATATGTGTACATCCGGCACACATTGATGGAGGCCGGCCCTTGACAAGTATACTGGGTGCCCGGGTAGGTGAAAGCTCCATGCCAAGGGCTTGGGCTATCAGATCCGGATTTAACTCCCCAGTCCTGGGAAGGTCGCCAGAAAGACGTCCTTTGATCTTTGCCTGGGGCATGTATGGGGTATTCAGCATCTCCTCTAAAAACGGATATCCTTCTTCGAGAAGTAAAACCTCAGCACACGATCCGATCATCATTTTCACCTTGTCTACCGGTGCAGGGTACTGCCCGATTTTCAAAACAGGGTATGGCGCTTCACCATGATCATATAATTCACGCAAGTAATTAATGGTGATGCCACAGGCAATGACGCCGCGCTGTTTGTCAGGCGCATCGAAAAAATAGTTGTACGCTGACCCTTCGGAAGATGTATTGATTTCCTGTTGCTTGTCAATCAACTTTTTGTATTGAATCCTGGCAATGGCCGGCAGTAACACGTACTGGGTCATATTTTCAGGTAATTTCAGGATGTTTTCTTCCAACAGGTCTTTGCGGTATACGGCGCCACGCGAGTGTGCCAGCCGGGTAGTAATACGAAGTAATACCGGCGTTTCATATTTCTCTGAGAGTTCAAAACCATTATAAGCCATATCATAAGCCTCCTGCTGGTCGCTCGGTTCCAATACAGGAATCATAGCAAACTTGCCATAGTATCGTGAATCCTGTTCATTTTGCGATGAGTGCATGGAAGGGTCATCGGCCACAACCACCAGCAGGCCGCCATTGGCTCCTGTGATCGCCGAGTTGACAAAAGCATCGGCAGCTACATTGAGCCCTACATGCTTCATACATACCATAGCACGTTTACCGGCATACGACATGCCCAGGGCTTCTTCCATGGCTGTCTTTTCATTTACCGACCATTCTGAATGCACCTTTTTCTCTTTCGCTTGTTTACTCCGCTGTATATATTCGGTGATCTCTGTTGACGGTGTACCAGGGTAGGCATAAACACCGGACAAACCGGCATCCATCGCTCCCTGAGCAATGGCCTCATCACCTAGCAATAACATTAAGTCCATAATATTCCTCCTCATTTTCCCGAGAAGTTAATGGAATTGCCGTCCACCGCGGCTGATATATGTCACATTTATATTATTAATACAATTTATGCATTAAATAGTAGGGATTTTTGCAAGGGCAACATGAAACGACAGGACAGATTGAAAGGTTCACTTCATTTTCTTTGAAAAATTATATCTCATTTTGAAGCCTATACATATTTAATAAGGAATGATTTTAGAGTTCTCGAAAAATATTTATCAAATGCCAGTTGGTATTTACCAGTTTTTCACCTAAAACAGTACTGAAATAATCCAATTACTTTAACATTTAATTGAAATGCAAAAAAGTATTCAGATCAAGATCAAACTTCTTTATAAAAAAAATAATATATTTGATTCTCAGTCGCCCTGCTATATTCATCTAAAAAACAGCGGCGATTTTCCACTTTATTGAACAAAAAACAAACCTAATGAACAGCTCACGAAGAAACTTTATTAAAAGTAGCGCTGTTGCGCTGGCAGGTGCAAGTCTTTATGGACTATATGGTTGCACCGGCGGGCGCAAAAACGGCGGAGAAATGTTTTTTAATATTTCACTGGCACAGTGGTCCCTCCACAAAATGTTATTTGCCAATGAGCTCACCAATCTTGACTTTCCATTGTTTGCCAAAAATGAATTTGGCATTACGGCAGTGGAATATGTAAATGCCTTTTTTAAAGACAAAGCCAAAGACCAGGCCTATCTTAGCGACCTGAAAAGCCGAACGGAAAATGAAGGCATAGAAAATGTGCTGATCATGATCGATGGAGAAGGACAACTAGGTAATAGCGACGAAGCCGAACGCAAGAAAGCGGTTGAGAACCATTACAAATGGATCGAGGCCGCCAACTTCCTGGGTTGTCATTCCATCAGGGTAAATGCAGCGGGAGAAGGCGACAAAGCTGCGCTGAAAGACCAGGTAGTTAAATCGCTTAACGAGCTTTGTACTTTTTCGGGTGATTATAATGTAAATGTAATTGTTGAAAACCACGGTGGTTACTCAAGTAATGGCGAGTGGCTGGCCGATACCATTTCAACGGTTGGCATGTCAAACTGTGGTACGCTACCTGATTTTGGTAACTTTATAATAGACCGGGAAAAAGATGTCAAATTTGACCGATATAGAGGGATGGAATTGCTTATGCCATATGCCAAAGGTGTAAGCGCCAAGTGCTATGATTTCAACGAGGCTGGAAACGAAACCACTATCGATTTCGAAAGAATGCTCAATATTGTGCAAAGCGCTGGATACAACGGATACATTGGAATAGAGTATGAAGGAAGCAGATTAACTGAGGTTGAAGGGGTAAAAGCAGCTAAGGAACTGCTGCTGAAAGTAGGAGCGAAAGTATCATAAGGAAAGAAAATGGAGCAAAAACTGGGTAAGAATCAACAATTTTTTATTGTTACCCTTAGGGTATTGATCGGCTGGCACCTGCTTTATGAGGGTGTTGCCAAACTTTACAACCCCTCATGGACTGCCAAAGGCTACTTATTAAGCGCTGAAGGCCCTTTTGGGGCTATTTTTACCTACATGGCCAAAAGTGATTTTTTATTGCAGTTGATAGATGTGGTAAATGTGTGGGGCCTGATGCTTGCCGGCCTGGCCCTGATTTTAGGACTTTTTGATAAGTATGCAGCCATTTTGGGTGCATTACTGACCTTTTCGTATTACCTGGCACATCCGCCGTTGGTAGGTACGGAATCCGTACCCGGAGAAGGGAATGTGATTTTTGTTAACAAAAATCTGATTGAAGCTGTAGCGCTTGGCCTTTTGAGTGTTTTCCCCAGCGGACACATCATCGGGTTGAATCGTTTTATAGTGTGGAGAAGGAAGAAAATGGTATTGGATAATTAATCAGGCAATGGAGTGAATAAGATGAGTGATCAGGATAAAAAAGGAATATCGAGAAGGGACATCTTAAAAGGTTTGGCCACAGCGCCTGTTCTGGGGGCCTTTTGGTGGAGCGCCTCAGCAAAAGGTGATCATGACACGGAAATAAAAAAGGGCATATTAAACGAGCTGGACATCAAAGCCATGAACCCCCCAACTACAGGTTCTATGAAGGGAGATGTAATAAAATTGGGGATCATCGGCGCTGGTGGCCGTGGTATTCATCTCATGCGTACAGCAGGTTATGCCACGCCACAATGGCTTGACGATATGAAAGAAAATGCCCGTAAAAACCCGAATGACACACGACTAAAGAGTTTTCTGGAGCAAGAAGACCTGAACGTCAGGTTTACTGCTGTGTGTGATGTATTTGATGTTCACATGGAAAGAGCTTACGGGGCAGCGGAAACCGATGATAACAAGCCAATAAGGTATGTGGACTACCAGGATCTACTGGCAGACCCGAATGTTGATGCCGTGATCATCGCCACACCAGACCATACCCATGCCCCGATCGCTTTAGACGCTGTGAGGGCGGGTAAACATGTATATGTCGAAAAGTGTATGACGCACAAAATTGGAGAGACGCTGGAGCTGGAAGAAGCAGTAAACAATTCCAGTGTAGTGTTTCAGGTGGGCCATCAGCATAGACAAACCCTGAGTTTTCTGACCGCACAGGACGCGATCAATAAAAATGTATTGGGGCATGTTTCTTTGGTTCAGACCAATACAAATAGAAATGACGACGCCGGAGCATGGCAATACAACCTCCATCCGGAGGCCAACGAAAAGACCATTGATTGGAAAAGGTTTTTAGGCCCTGCCCCTGACCTGCCATTTAGTAGAGAACAATTCTCCCGGTGGAGAAAGTGGTGGGTTTTTGGAACAGGATTATCCGGTGACCTTCTCACGCATGATTTTGACAGGATCAACTGTGTGCTAAAAATGGGGCTTCCTTCGTCGGTAATGGCATCGGGAGGTATTTATTCGCATCGCGATGGACGTGAAGTGCCTGATGTATTACAGGTAAGCATGGAGTTTCCCGAGTTTTCAACAGGCTCCAGCCGTGAAAAAGGCCTGGAAAAAGGCATGACATTTCTCTACAGCGCCACCTTGGGCAATGGCTTTAATCGCGGCACTTTACTTATGGGGCATGATGCTACCATGGAGCTGGGAGAAAGCCTTTCCATATATGCCGACTATAATTCCACGAGGTATAAGGACTTATTGGAAAAAGGTGTAATTGACACCAGCACGCCAATGTACGGCTATAACCCACAGTCGGAAGGTGTGGATGGTGTAACTTCAGCTACCGCCAAATATTTTGCCGAAAAAGGGTTACTTTATACCTATCGCGATGGCAAGAGGGTCGATTCTGCATTTCTACATATCAGGGAATGGCTAAGCTGTATCAGGCATGGAGGCACACCAAGCTGTAGTATTAAAGAAGGCATGGAAGAAGCTATATCGTCGCATATGGCTACTCTATCCTATAAAACCGGTAAACAAGTACTTTGGGATGATAAAGCAAGAAAAGTGGTGATCCCCGGCATGGAAGGAGCTGATCTGGATGCCATCATTACTGATTCAAAGCTTTTACCCGAAGCGCCAATTGTATAACCAAATTCTATAAATAAACCTGCTGTTATGAAAAAAGAAAATTCGATTAAAATGAGCAGAAGGGACTTTGTGGGTGGCACGATCAAATCGGCCGCTGCTTTTACAATAGTTCCCAGCACAGTCATCAGTGGCCTTGGATACACTGCCCCCAGCGATAAGCTCAATATCGTAGGTGTAGGTGTAGGTGGCCGCGGCGGCGGTGTGCTGAAAGAAATGACTTCTGAAAATATCATTGGTCTTTGTGATGTGGATTGGAAATATTCAAAAAAGATTTTTGGTGAGTTCCCAAATGCTAAAAAATTCAAAGACTGGCGCGTGATGTTTGAAGAAATGCACGACGACATTGATGCCGTTGTGGTAGGTACACCCGACCATACCCACGCCATCATTTCCATTAATGCAATGAAAGAAGGATGGCACGTGTACTGCGACAAGCCGCTTACCCACTCAGTGTATGAAGCACGCAAAATGACCGAGGTGGCCAACGAAATGAAAGTAGCTACTCAAATGGGCAACCAGGGTAACTCAAGCGATGACATCCGGGTGATCAAAGAATGGATCGAAAGTGGAATAATCGGCGAGGTCACCGAAGTACATGCCTTCACAAATCGACCGATCTGGCCTCAAGGCCTTGAAAGGCCGGCCAATGGCATGTGGGTGCCCGATCATTTAGCATGGGACCTTTTTATCGGACCTGCTCCTATGCGTCCATACCATGAAGTATATACACCATGGAACTGGCGTGCATGGTGGGATTTCGGAACAGGTGCACTGGGCGATATGGCTTGTCATATTCTGGACCCCGTATTTTATGCATTGAATCTGGGATATCCCACCTCTGCTGAAGCATCCTCATCTCAGGTGAATACCGAAAGCGCACCGATTTCATCATCCGTTCACTACTCATTCCCCGCCAGAGGCAAAAAGCAACCGGCAGTGGAAGTACACTGGTACGATGGTGGAATGATGCCGGAACGTCCTGCCGAACTGGAAGACGGTGAAATGATGGGCGACTGGGGTGGCGGCGCCATCTTTGTAGGTACCAAAGGCAAGCTTATGTGCGACACCTATGCTGCTAACCCAAGGTTATTAGGTAAATTAAAAGATACACCAAAACCTAAGCAAACGATCGACCGGATAACCACCAACCACTACATGGATTGGGTGCGCGCCTGTAAGGAAAGTCCGGAAAGCCGTAAACCTGCCAGTTCGAACTTCGATTACGCAGGACCGCTTACCGAAATGGTGTTAATGGGTAACCTGGCTATCCGACTTCAGGATCTTAAACGTCGATTGCAGTGGGATGGTGAAAACATGAAGGTCACCAATATAGGTGCAAGCGATGAAATAAGAGTGGTCACCACCGATCGCTTTAATGTAATCGACGGTCATCCACACTTCGATACCAAATATGCCACTATGAATGCAAAAGAGGCTGCCGAGGAGTATATCAAGCATACATATCGTGACGGATGGACCATGTAATTTGTAAAACCAATAAAATTCTACACATATGAAAAAACTATTTTTAAATATCGCAATTTTAGCCTTGGCCGCTATGGTGATGGTTTCTTGCGGAACAAAAAAAGAACAGAAAGAAGCTGGATCTGAAACAACAGAAGAAAGCTCAACAGCTGAATCAATGGAAGCTGAGGAAGCAGCGCCCAACGAACTGACAGAAGCCGAGAAGGCTGATGGATGGATGCTTCTTTTCGATGGAGAAACAACGGATGGCTGGAGAGGATATCAGAAAGAAACCTTTCCCAACAACTGGCTGGTAGTAGACGGCACATTGCACAACCAGGGTTCCGGACGTGGAGAAGCTGGCGCAAGAGATGGCGGCGATATACTTTACGACCAGAAATTTTCCAACTTCCATATGAAACTGGAATGGAAGATTTCAGAAGGTGGCAACTCGGGTATCTTTTACCTGGGCCAGGAAGATCCTAAGTATGATTACATTTGGAAAACCGCCCCTGAAATGCAGGTACTGGACAATGAGCGTCACCCTGATGCCAACATGGGCAAAGACGGCAATCGCCAGGCAGGTTCTCTGTATGACCTGATAGCAGCAGAACCTCAGAATGCTAAACCTGCCGGTGAATGGAACAGCGCCGAAGTGAAAGTATACAAAGGTTCTGTATGGCATATCCAAAACGGTGAAACTGTTGTGGAATATCATTTATGGACACCGGAATGGGAAAAAATGGTGGCTGACAGTAAGTTCCCGGAACTGAACGAGAACTGGGCAGATGTTGCTTCAGAAGGTTATATCGGCCTTCAGGACCATGGCGATGATGTATGGTTCCGAAACATTAAGCTCAAAACCCTCTAACGCATAAATCCAATTAATCAAAATAAAAAGAGCATGGCCGACGTCATGCTCTTTTTTTATGTAACAATCCCTTATTGCCAGGGTTTCTTTTTACAGCAAACCACATTGTTTAGTTTAGCGCCTTGAAATACGATGTAATAATTATTGGTGCCGGTCCTTGCGGATTGGCTTGCGGCATAGAGGCAAAAGCAAAAGGACTCAAATACCTGATCCTCGATAAAGGCAATATTACCGAGTCCATTCGCAGGTACCCGGTAAATATGATCTTCTTTTCAACTTCGGAGAACCTGGAAATTGGCAATGTGCCTTTCGTATCGATGGGCATGCGACCCAACAGAACCGAAGCGCTGAAGTATTACAGAAAAGTGGCCGATCATTTTGATCTGCAGCTTCAGTTGTTCACAAAAGTGGAACAGGTCAAAGGTGATGATGGACATTTTAAAATAGAAACTTCAAAAGGCATATTCGATACTAAAAAGATCATTCTGGCCACAGGCTACTATGATGTTCCAAGATACCTCAATATTCCCGGAGAAGACCTTCCTCATGTGAGCCACTACTATGATGAAGCTTATAAATATACAAAAACAAGGGTGATTGTAGTGGGAGGCGCCAATTCGGCGATTGAAACATCTCTCGATCTTTACCGCAATGGCGCAGATGTAACTATAGTCCATATGTTTGACGATCTGGACAAAAGAGCAAAGTACTGGATCGTTCCCGATTTACAGAACAGAATAAAAAAAGGAGAAGTAAAAGCCTACTTTAATACGGCAATTACCCAAATTGAATCGGAAAAGGTACATATCAAAAACCTGGATTCAGGAAAAACAGAAGCGCTAGATGCTGACTTTGTATTCCTGATGACGGGATATCGACCGGACGCTGGCTTCCTGTCAAAAACGGGCATTCAGTTAAATGGTGAAAATCTCATCCCCGAACTGGCAGAAGGCACCTATGAATCGAGTGTACCAGGAATATATCTGGCAGGTTCAATAGTAGGCGGTGAAGAAACGGCAAAGATATTTATCGAAAACGGCAAGTACCACGCTACGCCCGTGATTGGTGATATCATAAAAAAATTGGCATAAAAAAGCCTTCAATCGAAGGCTTTTCTTAAATAGCTTAACAAAGTTTAATATCTTCTTGGTCTAAAACTTCTTTCCCTGTTAAAACCTCCACGGTCGTTGTTTTCCCTGGGCCTTGCCTTTTTTACAACAATCTGACGGCTGTCCAGTTCGCTGTCGTTTAATTCGTTGATAGCATCGTATGCTTCCTCGTCGTTAGACATCTCAACAAACCCAAAACCCTTTGAGTTACCGGTTTCTTTGTCATAAATAACCTTGGCAGATGTTACCTCGCCAAAATCACTGAATAAGTCTTGTAAGTCTTCGCCAGTTGTGGCCGAACTTAACTTTGCTACGAAAATGTTCATATACGTAATAAATAATTAAAATAAAGTCATTTCAAATAAGAAGTAGCAAAGCAGCAACAAATAGAAAACTGGCAGTACTAGAATCTTAATGGTTCAAAAGAACGAAGAAAAAATTATTAATACTATTGAAAACTGTTTTTTTTATCACATTTCAACTCATCGCCACATTTTGTTGAAAAAGAATAATTGAACAGTTTAATTTTCCCCGATATCATACCAGGTAGCGTATTTTACATAGTTATTGGCTGTTCTGTCAAACACATTGAGCCAGTCACCTTCTACCTTCTTAATTTTTTTAGCCGGGGCACCCGCGTAAATGTATCCACCCTCTACCACAGTATTTTGTAAAACAACCGCACCTGCTGCCACAATGGCCCTACTTTCAACCACAGCATGGTCCATTACAATTGCACCCATACCTATAAGCACATCGTCTTGGACCGTACATCCGTGTACAATGGCATTGTGCGCGATCGAAACATTATTACCAATAACGGTTTTGGCTTTCTGATAGGTGCAATGGATCACAGCTCCATCCTGTATATTGGTTTTATTTCCAATAGTTATACTGTGCACGTCACCGCGAACGACTGCGTTGAACCATACACTACAGTCATCGCCCATAGTCACCTCTCCTACTACAGTTGCATTATCTGCTAAAAAACAGTTTTTACCAAATTTGGGCTCAATGCCTCTTACGGGAAGAATAAGTGCCATAGTTAATTTTTTGTTGATTAAAGACATATTTCATGCGAAACTAATAATTTTGAAGCTATGATAACTCACCACTTAAGGAATAAAAAACAATTCAAGGTATCAAAGTGCAATATTGAAAGTAAGTTGCTGCACTGGGGGAGGCAATTTCAATATTTCCATTATTTCAATCCTAATGATGTGGACTACCCTCATGGTGGGTTCCATCATTTCTTGACCGCGGCAAATAAAAAAATAAACGTCTCTGATCTAAATGAGGTAGATCGAATTACTGCCGGTGGTAATGGCATTTGTGGATTTATTTCTTATGAAACAAAAAACCGGTTTTACCCATTAAAATCCCCGGCCCGAAGGCAAATAAGCTATCCCGAATTCGATTTTTATATTCCACAAGTGGTAGTTGAAATTGAAAATGACGGAATAACCATTTACAGCAATGATGATCCTGAAGATTTATGGTGTCAAATCATTCAAACGGAGATTCGTATTGAAAAAACAAGCTCACCGATTGGGTTAAATGCCAACACCGATAAATCAACCTACATTAAAAATGTTCAACAGATCAAAGAAAGAATCGTTGAGGGCGATTACTATGAAATAAATTACTGTATAGGCTTTGAAGGAAAGCATCATACATTTGATCCGGTAAACCGATACCTTTCCCTCTGTGATAGATCGCCAATGCCTTTTTCAGTGCTGATGAAATATGAACAAACGTGGTTGCTCTGCGCTTCTCCGGAGCGTTTTCTTAAAAAAGAAGGACAGAGGCTTTTATCGCAGCCTATTAAAGGAACCATAAAACGAGGAAAGAATGCTGAAGAGGATAAGGAATTGAAACACAGGTTGCGCCAAAGCGAAAAAGAGGTGGCAGAAAATATGATGATCGTCGACCTGGTACGCAACGACCTGAGCAAATGTGCGAGCAAAGGTAGTGTACAGGTAGATGAACTGTTTGGCATTTACACCTTCCGAAGTGTGCACCAGATGATCTCAACCGTATCAGCTCAGATAAAAGAAGGGCTTACCTTCTCGGCCATCATAGAAAATACCTTTCCCATGGGCAGCATGACCGGAGCCCCTAAATTGCGTGTAATGCAGGAAATTGACGCCTTGGAAAACCAGCAAAGAGGCCTTTTTTCCGGTAGCATCGGTTATATCCATAACAATGGCGATTTTGACTTCAATGTGGTAATTAGAAGTATATTTTTTGATGACACTACCAAAGACATTGGTATACAGGCAGGTAGCGCTATCACTTATGATGCTCATGCAGAATACGAATATGATGAATGCCTACTTAAAGCCAGGCCATTATTTGAAACAATCGGTCATTCAGGACGTTTTTGAATAATGCACTGACATAATGTCATATTGTAATAGGCTTTTACTATATTTGCATCCTGAAAAAATATCCTCCAAACAAAAAACAGAGAAAGATAAGTGAAGATGGAGCAATTGATTGAAGACATCGACATAATTGATCGCAATAAACCGGAAGAAGCCTGCGAAACGGTAAAGGTTTCAAAAGAGGAAAATACCGGAAAAGGCAAAAGATTATATATCGAAAGCTACGGCTGTCAGATGAACTTTTCGGATAGTGAAATTGTAACCGCTATTCTAAAAGAAAACGGTTATGATACCACTTCAAAATTTGAAAATGCCGATTTGATCTTACTCAACACCTGTTCGATTCGGGAAAAAGCTGAACAAACCGTGCGCAACAGGCTCAACCATTTTAATGGTGTTAAAAAGAAACGTCCGGAAGTAATGGTAGGGGTTTTGGGTTGTATGGCAGAACGCCTGAAAAGCAAACTGCTGGAGGAAGAAAAAATCGTTGATATGGTAGTGGGACCTGATGCCTACCGTGATCTACCAAACCTTGTAAAACAAGTTGAATATGGCGATAAGGCTGTGAACACATTCCTTTCGAAAGAAGAGACCTATGCCGACATCAGTCCGGTACGACTCAATTCCAATGGTGTTTCTGCCTTCATATCAATCATGCGTGGTTGCGATAATATGTGCTCATTTTGTGTAGTGCCCTTCACAAGAGGACGAGAAAGAAGTCGCGATCCACACTCTATCACCAAAGAAGCACAGGACTTATTTAACCAGGGCTACCGCGAAGTTACCCTGCTGGGTCAAAATGTTGATTCATACAAGTGGACACCACTTGATGACCTTTCAAGCAAAAAAGAAATTGAAAAAGCGGGCGATGTGCCGACCATTGATTTCGCGCAATTACTCGAGATGGTCGCAAAGGTGGATCCGCAACTCCGCATTCGCTTTTCTACCTCACACCCCAAAGACATAACCGACGAGGTATTGCACACGATGAAAAAGTATGATAATATCTGCAAATACATTCACCTTCCTGCACAAAGCGGAAATTCAAGGGTGCTTGAACTTATGAACCGAACCTATACACGGGATTGGTACATCAACCGAGTGGACGCCATCAGACATATTTTGGGTGAGGAATGTGGCATATCTTCCGATATGATCGCCGGCTTTTGCACCGAAACGGAAGAAGAACATAATGACACCCTGACCCTGATGGATTACGTGAAATACGACTTTTCCTATATGTTCTTTTATTCTGAACGTCCGGGTACCCTGGCAGCTAAGAAGTATGAAGATGACATTCCACTTGAGGTAAAGAAAAGAAGATTAAGTGAGATCATTGCAAAACAGACGGAGTTGTCGCTTGAGCGTAACAAGCTCGACCTGAATAAAACACATGAAGTGTTGGTAGAAGGTTTTTCAAAAAGATCGAAAGACCACCTGATGGGGCGCAATACGGCGAATAAAGTGGTGATCTTTCCCAAAAAACATTACAAAAAAGGCGACTACGTAAAGGTGCATGTTAAAGATTGCACAGCTGCCACACTTTTTGGCGAAGCCATTGACTAAACAAAACAACTATTAGTGCTACAGGAATCAGAAATACAATCGATCAAACAACGTTTTGGCATAATCGGTAACTCAGCGGCTTTAAACCATGCCATACAGGTAGCGGTTCAGGTGGCCCCTACCGATATGACCGTCCTCATTACCGGTGAAAGTGGTAGTGGCAAAGAGTCCTTCTCAAAGATCATTCATCAACTTAGCGCCAGAAAGCATGGGAAATTCATTGCTATTAACTGCGGGGCTATTCCGGAAGGCACCATCGACTCCGAACTATTCGGACACGAAAAGGGATCCTTCACCGGCGCCCATGAAGCCCGGAAGGGATATTTTGAAGTAACAGACGGCGGTACAATTTTCCTGGATGAAATTGGAGAAATGCCCCTGGGCACACAGGCCCGCTTACTTCGCGTATTGGAGAATGGAGAGTTCATCAAAGTGGGGTCATCAAAAGTACAAAAAACCAATGTACGCGTGGTGGCTGCCACCAACGTAAACCTCCTCGAATCGGTTGAAAAAAACCGTTTTCGTCAAGACCTCTATTATCGTCTCAATACAGTACCCATTTACGTGCCTGCACTTCGCGAACGAGGTTCCGATGTGTTGTTGCTATTCAGGAAATTCGCTTCCGATTTTGCAGAAAAATATAAGGTGAAGCCTGTAAAGCTAATGGACGATGCAGCGGTGACCATTCAAAAGTACAGGTTTCCGGGCAATATCAGGCAGTTAAAAAATCTTGTGGAGCAAATTTCTGTTCTGGAAATGGATCGCAACATTATGGCGGAAACATTGCTTAAATACCTGCCTCAGGAAAGCAATTATCTTCCGGCCTTGTACCAGCCCTCCGAAAGGGACGACAGAAGTGCACATGAAATGTCAGAAAGGGAAATTCTTTACAAATTACTTTTTGACATGAAGAAAGATTTGAACGACCTTAAAAAGGTGGT
The DNA here is from genome assembly GCA_003500135.1 of Cytophagales bacterium. Classification (GTDB taxonomy): domain Bacteria; phylum Bacteroidota; class Bacteroidia; order Cytophagales; family Cyclobacteriaceae; genus UBA10427. Next base: position 29,021 of record DNTA01000038.1, read on the forward strand.
TTACGATTCAGCTAAAAATGGCCAATTGGACCCTGGTATCATTAAAGGAAATCAGGACCTTTTCGGGACCATGCAGGAAGACGCAAGCGAAAGTGATAAGGACCAAAAAAAATCACCCTACCCGCTTGATTCTGGCAATAATATTTACGATGACTACGAGGAAGAAAAAATAGAAGATATTGTTCACGAAACGGAACAGGACGATTCCTTATCTTTAGAAAAGAAGGAAAAAGAGTTGATCATCAAAGCGCTTAGGAAAAATAACAATAAGAGAAAGCAGGCTGCACATGACCTGGGTATATCAGAGCGAACGCTCTATCGAAAAATAAAACAATATGACATTACAGAATAAATTTACCTGGCTGATCCTGTTAATTTTAGGACCGCTGTCATCATGTGGCGTGTACTCATTCACAGGAGCCTCAATTGCTCCTGATATACAAACTATTTCAATCCAGCGCTTCATTGATGAAGTGGGGGCCGGCCCCCCTACCATGAGCCAGATCTTTACTGAGGCCATCAGGGACTACTACCAGCAAAACACAAACCTGACCCTTGTCGACGATAACGGCGACCTCCAGATTGAAGGAAGTATTACAGGATACAGGGTAGCTCCACTGGCGCCTACAGCATCCGGAAATCAGAATTTTAACAATGCAGATGTTGCCGGGTTGCAAAGATTGACGATTACCGTAAGGGCATCATATATAAATACTAAGGATGATTCTTTTGATTTTGACAAAACTTTCTCATTTTACAGGGACTACGACCCTGAGCGTGAACCACTAAGAAGTAATGAACAGGATTTTATTGATGAAATTTTCGAACAAATCATTCTGGACATCTTTAACTCTTCGGTAGCGAACTGGTAATGACTAAAAACCTTAACTTGTGAATCGTAACAATCTTATACAAATCCTTCTTGAACCTGATCGGGCTACTTTAGATGATTACTACAAAGTGCGTGAACTGGCAGAGGACCATACCTTTTCCGGTGCACTACAAACACTACTTGTCTATCTGACCAAAAAATTTGAGCCCGGGCGATATGATAAAACATTACATCGATCGGCGGTAACCATTACTGACCGCGGAATACTGAAAAATTATCTTGAAAACCCTGACATTCTGAAAGGATTCATAAAAACTGACAAGCTAAGAGAAGAAAACAAGGAAGAGCAGGATTTAACCAAAGGAACTAAAGAACAGGAAGCGCCGTCTTCTGAAGACTATTCCGAAATCACCACGGATACAGAAGAGACCTCAACACCCCAGGAGCCCATTTCCGAAGAAGGAAGTGAAAGTAGTCATCTTTTCACCGAAGTGATGAAAAACCTGGATCAACTCAAGGGTTTACGCAAAAAATACGATTTCCTAGAGGACAGCAACAAAGAATGGGAGAAAAAGCATTTTCCCGGGCCTGAAGGTATAGATGAAGCTGAGGAAAGATCAACAGAAAAGCCTGAAATTCAGGAAGGAGAAATGGAAACCGAGGAAGAAACGGAATACACAACAGAATCTATAAAAGATGTTGAAGAAGAAAGCCGGCAGGATGATAAAGAAACAGATTCTCCCCAGTTGATGGATACTTCTGGCCCAAATATGCAGCAAAAGGGCTATTCCGAAGAAGAGGATGAAGTGTCAGGCCACCATTCAGAAGATATGGAGCCCGAAGTGAGGAAAACAAAATCCCAACGCCACTCACTCTCTGATCTGATTGATCAATTCATTGAGAAAGAGCCCAATATCTCTCGTAAGGGCAGATCAACAGAAGAAGAAAATCCTTCACAGCAAGACCTTTCAATTCCGAGTACAACTATAAATGATGATATTGTTTCTGAAAACCTTGCTAATATATTCCTGAAGCAGGGCAAAAAAGAAAAAGCAATCGAGATTTACAAGAAATTAATTTGGAAATTTCCTCAAAAAAAGACTTACTTTGCATCCCGAATTGAGGAATTAAAAGAATAAGAAGATGTTAACTGTTATAATAGTTTTGATTGTGCTGATTGCCGTGTTGATGACTTTGGTGGTGTTGGCGCAAAATCCGAAAGGCGGAGGACTTTCCAGCCAGTTCGGAGGATCAGGCACTAGCCAGATCATGGGTGTTAAGCGTACTACGGATTT
>DNTA01000239.1 GCA_003500135.1 Cytophagales bacterium
TTTGGGAGCATAAACAATTTGACATTTATTGGCTTCGCTACTTGAGCCAATTTGGACCGCATTAACCCGAATTTTGCAATAAAAAATTTTCGGTTTTTAAACCAAATTTTCTATTGCAAAATGAAGAAAGCCGCCAATATAAGACGGTTTTGTCAGGGTTAATGCGGTACAAATTGGTGTCATTGGCATTGGCATAAAATGCAAATACCAATATCAGTACTGCTGTGGTCAAGACATTTTTTACCCGTAGAAATCATTTCCTACAAGTTTTAAGTAAATCACAAAGTAAGGGCTTTAAATACTAATATTGGGCCGATTTCGATGAAGGGCCACTTTCAATGGGTAAATCCACTATGGGAGAAACTTAACACGAAATATGCGACATTTTGGCACAAAATGCATTTTTTATATAACCATGGTTAATTGCATTATTTCAATATTCAAGGGGTTTCACCCCGGTGAAATGCACATCTTCTATTTGTTCTGCATCACCTTTCCAATTCTCAAATTCCTGGGTTATAGCATTTTGGTGGACATCAAACTGCTTGTCCTGCAAGTTTTCGAACATCTCCTGCAATCCTGTTCTTTTTAACTTTTTTAGTCCACCAAACTGATCAATAAAACCATCAGTGCAGGGATAGAGGATATCTCCTTTATTCCATGTTAAATTCAAACCACTTTTCAATTCATTTCTTACAATTTTTTCTATGCTTCCTTACTTCGCCAGAAATATAGGTATTCCCGTAGAACAAGCTGATAAACTTCTGGATCCTAAATCAAAAATCCGGTTAAAAATTTTAATGTCGTTTTGAGATACTAATGATGATTCGGAGGCCCTCAATTCACTGGCGATAGATGATTGAAGTAGATCAACTACTTTCTTTGGACATTCTGAATGATCCTCCCTGGCAATTTCTTCCAGGCTGTTGGGGGCCAAAAGTGTCATAAACACACCCGCTACCCCATGACCTGTATAATCGGCAACCGCGAGCCAGGTTTTACTTTTTGAGCGTGATCACCAAAAAAAGTCGCCACTTATCACACTTTTGGGTATCTCAACCATGAAATTATCCGGAAAGCGCTCATTAAAGCACTGATGGTTCACTAATAAAGTATCCTGTTTTGGGCATAATATTTCGAAAGGTTGAGGTAGCAGACTTTTAGTAGTGGATTGGTATTCATATGTTGGGCAAGAGCAAGCGGCTTTTTCAGAAATGTCAATGCTTCTTCGTATTTCTGCTGATCAGTAAATAAAGCCCCATACTCGGCATACGAAGAAGCTTCCAGCTCTTCATCTACTACTTTGTTCAGTAATTGCATGCAGCTCTCGAAATTATATGCGCCCTGCCCAAAATTTTTATTTTCACAATAAGCGGTTGCCAGTTTGAAATAAGAATAACCCAGCGCCACACTATCGCCGGCTAAGCTGTCTGGCTCAAAAGCCTTTCTGTAATAGTAAATTGCTGAATCGTACTTCCCTGTATCGCTAAAGGCTTCACCCATATCGCTGTAACAAGTGGCAACTTCGTATTCAGAATCATATGTTTTTGCGTAATCCAAAGCTTTCACAAAAAAGCGAATTGCCTCCTCTTTTTGCTTCAGTTCAAGGTGTATGTTGCCTATGGTATTATATAGCGCTGATCTTGGTTCGTTAATATCAATTGTATCTTAAAGCTGTTCTGCCTTAAGCAATAATCGAATGCCACTTCATAAAAGCCGGTAAAATAATACAGGTCGCAAAGCAAAGATTGATTTTGCGAATTGATTTCATTGGATTACACGGGCTTCATGCTGTCGGTCCTGTGCGCATATTGTATTGACCTTTGATAATCGGCTTGATTAAAGTAGGCCAGCCCTAAAGAATATAGCGTAAGAGCGTGACTGGAAGGTGCATTGAATCGTTCTTGTTTTTCCATTGCCGTTTCATATTCTAAAATGGCGGAACTCATATCATAGCGGACATAGTGGTCATTCCCCAAAATATCGTGCGCGTATGCCTGAAGTAAATTATTTTCTTCTGATTTGCTTCTTTTCAGTAGCGCCTTTCCAAAGAAAAGTGTTGAGTCATGATCCAGGCTATCAAACAATGCAGCCTTTTTATGCAATTCCTCAATTGACCATTTATCGTCGAATTGCACAGATTTATCAAAAGAAAATAAGCCAATTGTAAAAAAAAGAATAACTAGTTTCACTGAATGCATAGGCAACGAATATATTCTTTTTTTCAGGAAAACAAAGATCAGCACTCCACGATATTCACCGGAACATGGTTAGCCAAGCCACCTTCTGAAGTTTCTTTGTATTTGGCATTCATATCCTGAGCGGTATCCCACATGGCCTTGATCACCCCATCAAGAGAAACCTTTGCAAATGAAGGATCGCTGGCCAATGCTATTTGACTGGCCGTGATGGCTTTCATGGCTCCCATCGCATTTCTTTCAATGCAAGGCACCTGTACCAATCCACCTATTGGGTCACAGGTGAGGCTTAAATGGTGCTCCATGGCAATTTCGGCCGCCATTAATACTCTTTTCGGGCTTCCACCCAGTCTTTCGGTCAATGC
>DNTA01000117.1 GCA_003500135.1 Cytophagales bacterium
ATCGCCACAAAAGTATCCAAAAAGTCTAGAACCAAAAATGCTTCCCCCCGCATCTCCACGCACCCCCGCTTTTGGTTCGGGCTTAGGCGCAGGCGTTCAAGGGTTCAAAAGTTCAGCGGTTCAGATGTTCAGTGGTTCAGAAGTTAGAAGGTGGTGGATGGGTTGATTTGTTTAAATATGCACAGAGCTCGAGACTCGAAGCTGGAAGCTCGAAGATATTAGCTCATGGCTCATGGCTCATGGTTTATGGTTCATGGTTCATGGCTCATGGTACTTCCGAAAATTTACAGTGTCATTACGCCGTTGCAGGTGTTGTCACCTTCAACTCTCGTAGGTTGATTCGGGGATTTGTTGAATGTCTTGTTTATCAATTCGCTGAACATCTGAACTCTGAACGTTGAACCCTGAACTTTCAATCCCTAAATACAGTTGACCGTTTTTGATTAACAATTAGCGATTGGACCGATCCTTGAACTTAGAAAATTTTGAATGCGTTTGTAACGCATGGCTAAGGAGAATGGCGTTTGTAACGCCCGGTTGATGTTCGGAAAAAATCATTGATACCGATATTTATTTCAGCCCAACTCTATAACTACCGAACATTTCAAATTGCTGAATAGCAAGTAGAATAATGATCAGAGTCCGCAGGGTGAGACTCTGATAGCGGTTAATACTCCACTGGAAGTTAAATCATCAGCTCTTACTTCAGTAGATAAGCTACAGATAGTTGAAAAGTCTGGTTTAAAAATTTTAAATCTTCATCAAGTGGGTTTCCATTTTCATCGTTTTGTTGAACGCCCTTGAATACAGATGAAAGACCATGAAAATATCTTCCGCTTATGGTAAGTTGATCAATTAAGAAGATAGATATTCCCCCACTGATTCCAAAATCAAAGCGGTTCACATCAAAATTATGTTCCTCCCAAAAATCAAATAAATCAATCGATCCTGAATCAAATTTTGACTTGGCGGATAACATATAATTAAATTCAGGCCCCAAACTAAGATAGATTTTATCAGTTAGATGATAGTTCAATAGAATTGGCACAGATAAGTAATTATAATGAACATATACATCACCACTTGGGTTAGTGTTTGCTTGTGCTGGAGACTTGTATCCTTTGCTCGAATAAAGAAGTTCAGGTGAAATGGATATTTTATCATTTAGTGTGACCAAGCTTACGATTCCCGTGTGATACGAAAAACGATATTTATGATCGATGGCCACACTGATTTCTGAAATCACTGATGTATTTGTATAATTCAACCCGGCACGAATACCAAATTTAATCTGAGGTTGCGCAATTATAGTAGTTGAGCCTACTACTATCAATAGAAAAGTTAACAATGCTTTTTTCATAACATGATGTAAATTGTAGTTAATGAGTATGTAAAAAATCCCTTTGGAAATACGAAGTTCTATTAATACAAAGAATGAATTCTTTTCAGGCGTGAATATAGCTCATAACCAATCTTTGCTCAAGAAATTAGAGTTATATTTAATTTACATTTGCCTCTTAAAGACATTAGGCATTAAACTTTAAAAACCCTGATCCAAGTCCCTACAAGTCGTTTATATATGCCCAAAGCTCAAAGCTGGAGGCTGGAAGCTGGAAGGATTGAAACCCTTTAAGCTTTCCTCTTTTAACTTGAAACTGCTTCCCCCCTGTTTTGTGTCCTCTCATACCCACACGTTCACTACAGATTCTTGCTCTTGATGATCATCGGGATATAAAAATTAAGCGGTATTGAATGCGTGTAGGTGAGTCATTATGAATTGTTATGATAATTGTATGATTGCTTGATCAGGCTCATTAGATAGTCAAGGTCTGAATCAATGGTAATTTTAGCCTCATAGTCGCCTAAGCCCCAATGTCCTTTTTCGGAAACATCCTCAAATAAGTTTTTGGGATCATCTAAAAGTCCCTTCTTTAGGTTTATTCGAACCCTAAGTTGCTTTTTTTGTAATTCGATATCAGTGACCACTTTTTTGCTAAGCTTAAAACCAACGTAAAACTTGGTTGGACTAATATCCAGTTCTCCCAGGTTTAAAATGCGTTCCTTTAAAGATTGATATATCTCTATTGTTTCTGGTGAGCCTTTTTCTAAATTATACTCCTCATTATAGACACGGACCTCTTTCGATATTTTTTCCATTTCCGTATCTTTCTTTGAAATGGTTTGCACACTCTCCTGGCTATTTGATTTGTGTTGATTTAAAAGTATCGTGTCATTCGAATATTTTTTGATTTCCCACAGCTCAAAAGGCAGATCCTTAAACTCAATACTTTGTTTTTGGTAGGTTGTAAACTGAGGTGAAATAAAGATTACCCTCGACTGACTCCAATCCACATCGTCTCTTTTTAGGGTCTTGCCGGTTTGCTCCTGGTACTCCAGAATGAAATCAGCTTTATTATTCAAGAGTAATGACAAGTATGAATATCCCTGATCTATCACCGAGTAGCTCTTCCCTTTTTTGTATTCGATGATTACAAATGACCTGGACTGCTGATCAAAGCCAAGACTATCAATTCGTAACCCGTTGAGTTGAAATTCGCTTTTAACCAACTCCAAACCAAAAAGTAATCCAAGGTTTTCTTCAACAAGAGATTGGATATCCTTTTCTAATTTGAAAGAAATATTTTTAACCTCTTCAAGTTTGGTTTTATTCAGTTTATATAAATCCATAATTAATTTGAATACCTCTTAAAATTCTCTGCCTGTTCAAAAATCTCCTTATACACTTCATCCCGATCCACGGGCGGGTAGTCGAACTCGGCCAGTAATATAATCAGGTCAGCCTTAAGCTCTGCTTTTATGTCGTCTCGTTTGTCCCAGTCGGTGTATTTGGCTTTGTCGTCTACGACTAGTTTTACTTTCTTTGATAGCGGAATAAGCTTATTTTCAGGATATTCGAAATCATATTTATGAGCAAGCTGCTTTAGAATATCATAAAACGACTTCTCCTCAAAATCGATACCCAGATCAGCAAAAGATGCTTTCTCCTTTTTTAGGGCAAAATACAGGTCAATAATTTCATCAGTAAACTCATCCAGCACCTCGCTGCGCAGCACATCTCCTTCCTTACGTTCATTGTACCGTTCAACGAGGGCTTTCATTTTTTTAGAGAAATCAACACCCTTGGCTTTATTGACTTTTCTGAAATCGTCGATGGCTTTGGCCAATAGCTGCTGTAACAATTTGATCCTGGTATTCGGCAGCTTTATCTTTTCTATCTTGTTTATGTAGTCGTCATCGAATATATCGACTTCGGCAGCTTCTTCTCCCAGCCTGAATATCTCTTCTACTCCTTCGCTCTGGATCGCTTCCTTCACCATTTCACGTACTCGGGCATTCATTTGTGAGATATCAGGTGCAGTACCCTTAGTTAACTTAAATACAATAGAACGAACTGCGAGATAGAAATGAATAGTATCTTTTTCATCTTCTGAAAAGGCCTCAGAACCAGAACAAATATCATAAGCTGCTTTGAGTCGTTTCACCAAATGCATAAAGCGTTTTTCAAGATCATGGGTTACCTGTACAAACTCAGCCGCCATATTTAGGGCATTTAACTGCTCTAACGGTGTACCATCGAAGTACTTTGAACTGTCAAACTTGTGAAAGATACGACCCAGCAAATCCAGATGATCTTTGACCACAATGATAGATTGTTCAATGTCTTCAAAGTTCTGGCTATCGACTTTGTTGTACATGGCAAGAGCCAGGTTCATCTGTCGCTTGATGCCGAAATAATCCACCACCAATCCCTTTTCCTTTCCTTCAAAGGTTCTATTGACACGTGATATGGTTTGAATTAGATTATGCCTCTGGATCGGTTTATCAATGTACATGGTATCAAGAAACGGTACATCAAATCCTGTCAACCACATATCTACCACAATTGCGATCTTAAAGTTTGATTTGGCATTTTTAAACTGGATATCCAGTTTCTTTCGATCCTCTTTTGTTCCCAATAGATCCCACAACTCTTTTTCATCGTCCTTGCCCCTAGTCATGACCATTTTTACCCGTTCTATCGGCAGAATTTCTTTTTGCTCTTTTTCAGTCAGTTCATTGCCTTCCTCGCCTGCCGGACGTGCAGGTTCCGCTACTCGCACTTCATTCCACTCAGGTCGTATGGCTATGATTTCTCTAAATAATTGAAAAGCGATCGGTCGACTACTGCAAACAAACATAGCCTTACCTTTAACAGTCGCACCCTCCCTCACACGTTTTTCATAATGAGCTACAAAATCCTCAGCCACTGCCCTGATACGATCGGGATCACCTATGATCGCATTGATATTGGCCGATGCTTTTTTACTTTCTTCTATCTGATATTCATTGGCGCTCTCTTCGGCACATTGGTCATAGTACTTTTCAATTTCTTCAAGCTTCTTATTGTCAAGCAATACTTTTGCTGCACGTCCTTCATACACGATTTTTCGAGTGATCTCGTCTTTAACGGATTCCGTCATGGTATATGCGTCTACAACTTCCCCGAAAACATCCAATGTGGCGTCTATCGGAGTACCGGTAAATCCAACATAGGTTGCATTCGGCAGTGATTCATGTAGATATCTGGCGAAGCCATATCTTTTGGTAACCCCTCCTTCTGTTATACGTACTTTCTGATCAAGATTGGTCTGGCTGCGGTGAGCTTCATCTGAAATACAAATTACATTATATCGTTCTGTTAACAGATCAGTATCCTCAGTAAACTTATGGATCGTTGTCAGGTAAACGCCTCCGCTCTGTATCCCCTGAAGTCTTTCTTTTAGTTCTGCCCGACTCTCAACGCTAATCACATTATCATCTCCAATAAATTCTTTGGCATTGGTAAACTGACCGGAAAGCTGATCATCAAGATCGGTGCGATCAGTAATGAGTATAATGGTCGGGCTGGAGAAATATACGCTTTTCATCAACAACCTTGTCAGATACAACATGGTGTAGCTCTTACCACTACCCGTGGCACCGAAGTATGTACCGCCTTTACCATCTCCCTCCGGTTTTTGATGCCCGACAATATTTTTGTAAAGCTTATTGGCTGCATAAAACTGTGGGTATCTACAAACGATCTTTTCTTCTTTCCTGGAGCTATCGGGGAAGTAAATAAAGTTTCTGATAATGTTGCGCAAGCGATCCTGATGAAACATACCATGGATTAGGGAGTGCAAAGAGTCAATACCGTCCACTTCTTCTTTATCACCGCCTGTAATCTTACGCCAGGCGTAGTAGAACTCATAGGGAGCGAAAAATGATCCGGCTTTATTATTAACCCCATCACTGATGACGCAAAAAGCATTGTATTTAAATAGTTCGGGAATGTCCCTTTGGTAGCGAGTAGTTAACTGCACAAAGGCATCATGAATTGTGGCATTCTCCCGTATGGCACTTTTGAACTCAAAAACAACCAAGGGCAAGCCATTGAAATACAGGATTCCATCCGGAATTCGCTTTTCATAGCCAATAATTTCCAGCTGATTAACAAACTTGATGATGTTTTGGTGTTCACCATAACCAATATCTGATTCGGCTGCCAGGTCCAATGGCCGTTCATCTGAATTCGAATATATCTGGCGTCCCAGTCCTGAATAATCAATCAATTGAATGTACAAGTCTTTTTGCGAACGATCTTCCCGCTTCAGAATAAAACCATCCGACACCAATTTCATAATGGCTTTGTTGCTTTCGTACAGATCAGATGCAGAAAAGGTTTCTAATTCACGTATAATTTGCTGGATTTCTCCTTGTGTGATCTTCTCTCCTTTATATTTCTTTGAAAGAAAGGCTTCCAGGTCTTCTTTGATCAAAACCTCCTGAGGTGTTCGATAAATTGCTTCACCGGGCACATATGGAATCTGCTCCTGACCCAATAGGTCGATAAAAGCTTGTTCCAATTGTGCTTCCCTGAATTTCATTTCACATCTAAGTTTACTGACCAGGAAATTACTTTAATTCTACTTGATAGACTTTCCAAAGAGCCTAATATTTTGCTACTTTCTGGAAACTCCCCAAATACCAACGGCTTGAAATCAATTGAATAGCTCTTTTGCAGTTCACTCCATACCTCTTTGGGTTTGGAAAAAACGATTGCTTTAAAAGGATGGTGAATCAGCCAATCATTATTGTTAATATATCCTTCAACATCATCATTTCCTACTTTATTGAGCATTTCCACAAATTCATCCGAATTTAAAAACGCTTGAATATTCTTGTCTCTGAGTAGCATATGTAAATCATATAAATGACGAATTTTCAACTTCAGGTCATTTATAGGCTCCTGAGTATGACTGAATCGCACCAAACTCAGCACTTTTTCGCATAGTGTTCTTCTCACATCTAATACCTGCACTGGAAAGGGTTCCATAGAATATTCATTGATCAATTCATACTGACCGGATTGCAACATCATTTCGTAGATGTATGAACTGATTTCCTGTGAGTGATATGGTTCGTAATGGCCGAGCCATGATGATTCAAGTATTACCTTATCTCTTACCTGTCCATATTTACCTCTAAAGACTTTTGGATATTCATGAGCTGTTTTCCTGATCATTCCACGCTTATTGGTAATGCCGGGAACATTCACTTCGGGCATTATTGGATTTACTGCATTATAGATTTCTTTCAGTTTCTTTTTGAGCTGACTTCCAGTTTCCTCTACTGATCTTAGCGTAACCAGATCTATATCCTCCGAAAATCGCTCTATTAACCGGTAACATTTAGATAGTGCTGTACCTCCTTTGAATACTACCTGAGAAGCTATCTCACTGGAATAAATAGCATGAAGGGCTTTTGTAACCCAATAATCTTTTTCAATGTAGATATCCAGTATCTCCATCTGCTGCGCAGTTGCACGGACGGCCTCATTGAATAATTTGGTGTTTTCGTGCAAGTTCATTTGATATTCCAGTTTTCAGCTGTGGGTAAAATATTCGCAGCACCTTTCAGCTTGTACTTTGTGATTGGGTTGAGTGTTTTTTTGATCGAGTTTATATAAGTCTCTCTTCCCAGCGACTCTAATACTGCACCCAATAAAGCGCGGGTGGATGGCGGATACTTTTGTGATAATCTGACTATGGTTTTTTCTTCTCTATCGGATAGATCACTTATTAATTCTTTCAGTCTACGGCATGCATCGGCTATGGTGATATCTGGTATCCTCTTTATGTATCTTGCAGCATCCAGCAACTGCAGCAATGGAATGTTTTCTCGTGTGATGGTATTTCGTTGGCGAACAAAGGAAATCGTATAACGATCTCTTTTGAATGATGGACGAACCTCATTCTTACCAATTTGTATGGTATTACTAACCTGTGTAGTTAACCCCAATTCACTATAGATACTCAAACCTGTGAGATAACCAATGACCTTACTGTCACTTTCCAGCAGGTCCTTCACTACCTGGTACTGCGTGGGTGCCAGCGTACCAAAAACTGTTTTTTCCGGCTTATAATATTTCCCTTTAGACAGCTTGCTGATCTTACCTGAAGCAACCAGCCTGTTCAGTGATTTGATCGCTGCTTCTTTACTTTTCACCTCCTCCATAAAATCCTCGTAGGTGAATACATACCCCTTAGGCAGTCGATCTATCGTATTTGCTATGTATTCAGCTATTTTCATGAGAAAAAGATGAACTTAAAAATAGTCATTTGTCCAGTTTTTTACTAAATAAACTGGACATTTATTGATCTTTCGTTGCAGATGTTCAGTTTTTTGATTTAAGAACATGACATATTTATAAAGACCCTTTTCTGAGCTATTAGGCCAATAAAAGCTTGTTCTAACTTTGCTTCAGTATTTAAATTTTTCTATAGCCATGAGATTTTTAAATCTGAAAGATAATTCCAATTGATCTTAATCTCTTCCGTTTTTTCACGTTCTTCAATCTTCTTTTTTATTGATTTTCTATGCCCTGAGCCAATAAACATTAATCCATTTGAGCATCCGTTTTCTTTGCTGTAATTAAAAACATTATCGATTATAACATCTTCTCGTTTTTCTACAACTTCCTTTTCTAAGTGAGCTATTCGAAAGAGTTTTTTGTCATTTAGGGTATCCAGAATTCTTTCTTTTAGCATGTCAATGTTTTCAAATAATTTGTCATTATAATCATTATTGAGATACAGAAATCCATATTGGTTGATCACGGATTCCTTCTGGTCCAATAGGCTTCTGAAGCGATATGAATGCACACCAGCATTGTGCAACAGCTTATCGTACATGTAATCTATATTAACATAATATCCTTGTGGCAAATCATATGTGTCTATAGGAATATGTTTAACATCATGATTTTTCAAGTGCTTCATAATAGCAGATGATTCTAAAGTAATCAGAGTCTTTTCAATATAAATTTTATGATAATTGGAATGAGAAAGCTCTTCAAAAATTACTTTAGGATTTACTTCCTCCATAATTTTCTGTAGGGCACTTGAACTACAAAAACCATTCTCTTCATGCTGGGTAAACACCAAAGTAACATTGAGTGCCATAGCTCTGTGTTTTACATATTAACATGTGCAACTAACTTATAAAAGCAATGCTGAGGATTAAGTTGTGCTACAGTAAATTTCATAACTCATCAATTTCTTTTTCAATCAATTTAAAGCGATCTTTTACCTCTTCTCCCATGTAAAAATCAAGCAGGTCCTTCTTAGTCAATGTTCCAGATTCAAAAAAACGTTTTAAATACTCTTGATTAAATTCCATCAGCTGTGCTGATTTTTCCAACTGCTTCAGAATAGCTTTATTATTTGAAATATTATCCTCAACTAATGTTTTGATACTCCTAACTTCCTGAATGTCTTTTATAATTCTAGTCAAAATAAAACTCAAAGTTTCCTTATCAAAATCTACTTCTTTAGCATTGACAGCGATATCTCTCGCCAACATATAAGCTATGGCAAGGTTACTGTAATCTCCTTTTTGAGAATCAATGATAGCTATAAAACCAACCTCAGGAATGAATCCTACATTTTCGGTAAATTTCAGTATTGAATTATCAACCAAAGATCTATCTAAAACAATGAGACTGACTCTAGCATTACGATTCGCTTGAGCCTCGATAAGCTGGCTCCATGCAGTATCCATTTTGCGCGTAAAAATATCCTTAGAATCGATAGTGCCTAACTTAACGCTTTTATCAAACTTACACTCGATCACAATTTTCAAATCTTCTTTTCCACCAACTGTACAAATAATATCTCCAGTTTTATTTTTTGGAATAGTACCCGTCTCATTACCAGTAAGTCTAGCTTGATCACCTATCTTTTTCTCTAAAAAATAACTATTTAAAAATTCCGCAATATCATCTTCAGCTAGTATCCCTTTCACTGTAGTCTTATAAAAGATCTCTTGTTTCATATCGAAGATCATTTTCAAACTTTCCAATTCTGTTCCAAGCTGATTTGATGTTTTAGAAAGAAAGGAGGATAAGCGGTCTTCCATCAGTGCAAGTACACCTATATATATTGCCCGCATAAATTTATCATCTCTTTCTGCTGCTGGAAGATTATCGAAATAATTGAACACCACTTCGTTCTCAAGCTCAAATTTTTGAATCTCAACTCGCTTAAGTTTTTGATTTATTTTTATTGTGTTCATTTCAGATTAAATTTAGGATCGCTAATTTTATTTTCTTCTACCCATTTAATAAAAACATCATTCAAGGTAATCCCAGAATCAAAAGCTTCTTGTCTTGAATTTACATTCACTAGTTCATCAAATACCTTCTCAACAGATGCTTTTACTTCAGAATCCTTACCTAACAAATCATACATCTCGAATGGTTTTCCTGAAGAAGATGGCAGAATCACATTACTTTCATCATCTATTTCAACACCTTTATGTTCAATCTCAAAAGTTGAAATTGATATCCTGTGAATAACTACTCTCCCAGATTCTCTACAAATATTTATTTCTTTTAGAACATTCTCATTTGCAGTCCAAACGCCGTTACTCCCTCCACTTTTGTTTTTGGGGTAATCTGAATCATGCAAAACGGAGAAGTCAACTTTAAAGTGATTCAACATTTTCAAAATTGGTATAATTGTGAATTTTCCTCTCGCGCGAATTATTAATGGTCGATTACTCAAGGGGTACTTCTTGGTATCCATTTCCATAACTTTTTGAAATGAAGCAAACTCTGTATCACCTTCCACCACGATCGGATGTTGGCCAAAAAACATTTCAGCCAAATTTTGATCAAAAGTATTTAAGAGTACGAGTTGTTCTTTCTCTTGGTTAGAAAATGCAATTGAGTCCGACTGATAAGTTAATGGAGAAGGAAAACCGTTCTTTCTTGTTAGCCTTACTATAGTTGTATTGTCTTCAAAAGGATTTAAAAAAAGCGGACTATGCGTTGTAAGCATAACTTGCCATGATTCATCTCTAGCTAAATCATATAGATATTTTGATGCAGCCCTAATTGCATTAGGGTGAAGAGCTGTCTCTGGCTCATCTATGAGTAGCATATAACCAGGAAGTGAAACCTCATTTTCTTGAGCTTCAACAGCTTTCTCCACATCTTTTGCACGTAACTCATCAATTTTCAACTTCATAGAATCAATTTCAATTTGTTTAGAGTCTTTTGTTTCCTTTTTAACTGCTTTATCTCGGGCCTTCTCTAGCTTTTTTACATCCTTTTCAATCGCCTTAATCTCTTTCTCTCTTTCTTTTTTTAAATCACTTATAGACTGTAGTCTTGATCTGACTTGTAAAATAGACCAAAAAAGTGCTCGTTGAGACCCTGTACCCTGTTGATTCCAATTAACTACATGATCATATTCAGAGATATACAACCTTGACCCATCAACTAAAGCATTTATTGGATCAAATTTAATTTCACTGATCCCAATTTTTAAATCAATTTTCAAATCCGGAAAAATAGATTGATGACTTTTAGAAATATCTTCACTATGAGATTCAATTTTATTTGCCTCTGCTTCAATAGGTTTCATTGCCTCTTTATTGAAGGCATCAAGAGATTTTCTTAAATCTGAATCTTCCTCTTCATATGACGATTTTAGTTTTTCACCAATCGGATCAACTATTATTTTCAAAAGTTTATCTAATTCATGTTCTGGATTGTCTAAAGCACCTATTCTAAAAGGCTTTGGAAGTCGGTGGCTATTACGGATCGATTTA
>DNTA01000200.1 GCA_003500135.1 Cytophagales bacterium
ACCCTGAACTAATTGAGCCCTGAACTATTCAGCTGCATGACGTCGATTCACCGGCAGGTTTTCAGTAGTCCATTTGATTTTAGCTTCAAATTCGTGTTGTCGGTGAGGGCAATCGGGTACGGAACACACCGGGCAGGAGGGAGGCGTACAGGGGTCGGCATGGATGAAAAACTCCACCTTTCGCTCAAAGGCTTCGTTCACAATCTTTTCAATCTCATCGATGATCGCATGGCCATCTTTGACCGGGTAGTACCACGGTACCGTAACGTGACAGTCGACGTGCAGCATGGCTCCATATTTGATCACGCGAAAATTGTGGATGTCTATCCATGTGGGCTTGCGGGCATTTTCCAGCAGTTCCACCAGTGCATCAATCACCTTCTGATCGGCTTCATCCATTATGCCCGCCACCGATTTTCGCACAATGCGATATCCCGTAACGATAATGATCACCCCGAAGATCAAAGCAAATACATTGTCGAGCCATTCATATTGACTGAACCGGATGATCAGCAAACCGGCCAGGATACCCGCAGTGCTCAGCGCATCACTGAGCAGGTGCCTGCCATTGGCTTCCATAAGGATAGAGTGCAGGCGCTTGCCCTTCCAAACCAGAAAATAGCCCAGGACGCCATTGATCAGTCCGCTAAAAGCGATCAGTGCGATACCCGTATCGAGGCGGTGGAGCTCGTGGGGGTCCAAAATATCCCCCACGCTTTTATATATAATGCTAATCCCCGCCACGATGATCAGAATGCCTTCCACACCCGAGGAGAGGAACTCGATCTTGCCATGTCCATAGGGGTGGTTGCGATCGCGTGGTTGTGAGGCAAGCCAGATGCTATACAGGGCAAAAGCGCCGGCCAGTACATTTACGATCGATTCGAGGGCGTCCGTTAAAATGGTGTTGGATAGAGTAAGGTAATAAGCGATCACTTTTATGGAAAGTAGAATGATGCTAACCACGAGGGCAAATCGCTGTATCGGTACGGGTTTATTTGAGTTCAGTAGCATTGCGACCAAAGATACATCGAATGGAGGAGGAATGGTAGTTTAATATTTTAAGTCTAATGCTGAATACCGATATGAAGTGTAATCCCCTTATGAAGCGGAACGGGTTTTACATTTAACTTTGCATAATTTCACTGGTTAAATTGCGGTCATGTCAATTAATATGTCGAATTTTTTATTTATTGATCATTTCCTTTAGTTTTTTACAAAATCAATAACACTAACCTCTATTTCTTGTTCCATTATCATTAAATCAATACATTATGAAAGTTGCTGTTTTTAGTTCAAAACCCTACGATAAAACCTATCTGGATGCAGCCAATATTGGAGACAAACCGCACAGGCTGGTATATTTTGAGGACTCCCTAACACAAAATACCGTTGATCTGAGTAAGGGATATGGAGCCGTGTGCGTATTTGTCAACGATATTGTGGATGGGCCACTGATCAAAAGGCTGCACGAGAACGGTGTAAAACTGATTGTATTGCGCTGTACCGGATTCAATAATGTCGACATCAACGCTGCCAACTCGTACGGCATCAGGGTGGTACGTGTTACGGTCTATTCACCATATGCAGTGGCCGAATACACTGTAGCCATGATCCTGACGCTGAACCGGAAGACCCATCGTGCCTTTAACCGTGTGCGCGATGGCAACTTTTCGTTAAATAATCTGATCGGTTTTGACCTGCATGGGAAAACTGTGGGTGTGATCGGTACCGGAAAGATAGGGGTCATCTTTAGTAAAATAATGATGGGTTTTGGCTGTCGGGTTCTTGCTTACGATCCATTTCCCAATAAGGAACTTGTTGAAAAAGGGGTGGAATACAGATCACTGGACGAGCTGTACACCGAATCAGATATTATTACGCTAAAATGCCCGCTTACCCCTGAAACCTATCATATCATAGACCGCGAGGCCATGAAAAAAATGAAAAACACCGTCATGCTCATTAATTCCAGCAGGGGTGGTTTGATAGATGCGCCGGCCCTGGTGGAAGCTCTAAAAAACCGCGAGATCGGATATTTAGGCATTGATGTATACGAGCAGGAAGAATCACTTTTCTACCATGACCTTTCCGACGAAATTATTGAAGACGACGTACTGACACGGCTTATAGCATTTCCTAATGTATTGGTTACCTCGCATCAGGCCTTTTTTACCGACACGGCCCTAAACAACATCGCCGAAACGACCATTCAAAACATTACCGATTTTGAGGAGGGGAATAAATTGGTCAATGAAGTAAAGCATTGAGATGATTGAATAAACACTTTCGCCCAAATTGTGGTTGGTTAATTGTAAATAAACAACGAAATATGTTCAATCTATTCAAAAAGACATCGGAGAAAGAAAAGTTGCAAAAGCAATACAGGAAACTACTGGAAGAATCGTACAAATTATCGCATACCAACCGGCAGGCCAGTGATCAGAAGGCCGCAGAAGCGGATGAATTATTGAAGAAGATCGAATCGATGCCGGATTAATTTCTAAAAAGGAATTCAGCAGACTATCAGGCCGTTATAGCTTTTTTGGCAGGGTGTAAACCCTACAATTATCATTTTTGGCACGGCAATTGGTTTTGACTGTTTGAAATCAAATTGTTAGCGCCATGAAAAGAACGATTTTTTTAACACCGATATTGGCCACAGCTTTTATAGCCATGGCCACCATTAGCGCAAAAGCCCAACATCATTGTGGTGCATCATGTCATGCACATTATCAAAGACCGGTAAGAGTAGAAACGTATTACTCTGAATACTATCATTATGATCACGACAGACTGCAAAAGCGACCTAGAAGAGTAAGAAGACAGGGGCCGCCACCCCATGCAACTGTTCATGGGCATAGAAGAAACAGTGTACGGGTAGTGGAAACAAGATATGTTTATTATCGGGACTATGATATGTACTATGACCGCTTCCATCAGGTGTATTTCTATCCTGTAAGAGGTCAGTGGTTTGTATCCGCTGAAATACCGGTTCATATCCGTCGAAGTCGTGGATTCAATTCATGTGTTCGGGTCAATCTCGATTTCCAGGGTGACCGGCCTTTCGTAGCCTACCGAAAACATCGAAGGGTTTATGCCGGTTGGTAGATTTTTTTAATTAAAACCCTGTTATTGATACAATTTTAAAAGGCCGATCATATAAAACACCCTCCTGATCCGTTTAATATACGCTGGTCGGAGGGTTTTTACTTTAGGGTCGAATGCAAAGCAATCGAAACCATTGTATTCAGATTTGTTATTTGCTCATATATGAATAGAAAGTATATAAATAAAAGGAGTAATTCCTATTGCCGCTCCAAACAAAACCACCTTGACAGACATCACTTTGAAAAGCAATTTTCCAGCTCAATTTTTTTCTTAAAATGAAGTAATTTGATGGCAATAAATTCAAAAATGTGTAACATTGACAGAATAAACCTAAACCTGGATTAAATTTGTAAATAGATGGAAAAGTTTTTTGGAATTGATATTGGAGGGACCAATATTAAAATCGGGGTGGTCAATACCGATGGTGAGATGGAACAGAAGGTGAAATATGGAAGTAAAGACCGCCCTGAGGATATGACATTTGCCGACCACTTTGTCAATTGCCTGCGTAATGAGGTGAACAATTACCCCGGGATAAAAAAAGTAGGCATTGGTGTTCCGGGAACGATGAGTAAAGACCGTTCAACTTTGTTGGAACTACCTAACCTACCCACATTGTGTGGGGTCAACCTTTTGGAGATCCTCCAGTCGAATTTCCCTGAGCATATTTTTCACCTTGAAAATGATGCCAATGCCGCCGCGTTGGGTGAGTATTATTTTGCGGGTGAAAAAGTCCCGGAGAACTATATCTTCATTACCCTGGGTACCGGTGTAGGGGGAGGCGTAATTATTGAGCACGATATTTTCAAAGGGGGGGACGGCAACGGTGTGGAAATAGGTCATATGCTCAGCAAAAACGGCAAGACCCTCGAAGAGAATATTGGCAAAATGGGGATAATGAAGCGTGCCAAAAAACTGATGGATAAAAAGAAATACTCCGATTCGGTATTGCATAATATTGAAGCTCTCGATCCTAAAAAGATTGCCAAGGAAGGCCTGAAAGGTGATAAACTGGCACTAAAGATTTACAAAGAAGTAGGAAAATTGCTTGGTGAAAACCTGGTGTCCACCATTCGCCTGCTCGATATCAAAAATATAATTATTGGTGGCGGATTGGCAGCCAGTTATGATATCATCATTGATCCTTGTATGAAAGCCCTTATGAAAAACCTGACGGATTATTATGTCAAGGATATTTCTATTACGAAGGCACATTTGGGAAATAACGCGGGGATTATGGGGGCGGCTTCTCTCTGTTATTTAAAATAAAAATTGGTCGAAAAGGCTTCGGGATTGATAGAGCCAAGATGATATTCGGTCTGGAATAAAAATTTGAATTCAAACCACTTCTGGTCTTGCCGGAGTGTCTGAAGTAAATTTGTAGAAAGGACCTTACCATATCATAATGAAAGAACTTATTTTCGACAAAGATTAAGCAAAACTCGAATTTGACAAAGAAAAAAAAGTGCTGGAAATGACCTGGAAAAGATGGGTAAAAAGCCACGAATACGGGGAAGCGATCACCATCAGACGTGATTTTATCGTAAAAATTGAGTGAGCAACTGGATTTCTGACATCAGCAATCAGGGCGTTATAGCACCCGGTGATCCCCAATGGTTGACCAAAGAAGTGTTGCCCCGTGTAACAAAAGCCGGGTTCAATAAGATTGCCATAATAATGGATAAGGATATTTTTAAGAAGTAGTTCATCAAGAACATAGAAAGAACCGAATCGTTCGGCGGTTTGACCATGCACTATTTTGACAGCATGGAACATGCCGAAGAATGGTTGGAAGAGGATGTAGCGGCTTAAGAAACATTAAAATAAACTTTCAGAAGGCTGGTCCCGGAAAATGCACCGGGTTCAACCTTTTTTTATTTTTTCAAAGATCAGCTCATCATGAAAAACGCCCATTTTGAATACGCTTTGGTGCATATGTCCGCATTGCACAAAACCATTATGTAAAAGTATTTTGGCAGATGCTGTGTTTTCGCTAAAAACGCGGGCATACAGGCGGTGAATGTTGGTTTGTTCAAAAGCGTACTGACAAACAGCTGCCACCACTTCCGTTATGATTCCTTTGCCCCAGTGTTCTTCACCCAGCCAGTAGCCCAGCTCAAAGTTTTTGCGATAAATATCGGTCATAGGAAGTAGGGCTACAGAACCGGCAGCTTCATTATTTACTTCGATGGCCCATTTTAATGAACCATCTTTTTGCCCGCACAATTCGATGTATTGTATCGCATCATTTTCCAGGTAGGGGTGGGGAAACACATCTCTTAAATTCGATGCAATTTTAGGGTTATTGGCATGCCGGGCCAGCGATTTCACATCGTCCATTGTCCAGGGGCGCAATGTACACCGCTTCAATACGATTTTCATTCCTCTCGAAATGTGATTTCATGCGCGATGCCAACAGCAGTAAACCGGATATATACCTTGGTGGTTTGATCTTGATAAGTATCGCATTCAGGCGCCGGTTCAAGGTAATAAATATAGTATTTTTGATTGCGCCGGTAGAGTTCCTGTGCATCGGGTTTGCCCAGAACATCTTCTATTTCGTCAGTGTTGAGCCCTCTTAGTTTATATTTTATACGAAGTAAATCTTTCCGCATTTCCGATCGCTGTTCCTGGCAGGCCATCTTGTCGGCAATCCATTTATCAGAATCGAAACCCTCTATTTGTTTTTTCCTGCCACAAGTCCCCAGAAAGAAAACCATAAGCAAAAAAAGCATCCACCAATTTTTCATTTTTCCCAAATTTCGCGCTAAGATACAATATGCTAACAATGATCACCAAAAGTTAAATGTGATTGTTCCCTTTTTCCGAGACGAATAATTGAATTAAATAATTGTACACCACCAATTTTTTATCAAATTTGCAGCGATCAATTTGAAAAAAGATGTTGTTGGAAAGAGTTATTCGCTTTGTAAGAAATGTGAGCGTGATATTATTTTTGGGCGTGCTGTTGCTGGTATATGCCTACTTACATGAAAATCCCACCTTCTATCTGGATGAAAATCAGCAAATTGGTATTTCGCTCAATTCGTTTTTTTACGGTTCACTAATCATTTTTGCATTTGCAAACCTATTTCTCAATATCATGCTTTCTTTTAGCGATAAAATAGCGCCCGGTATGCGCAGCGGCCTGTTTTTCAGATCGGCAGAAATGAAAGCCAATTTTCGGATATGGCTTTATGGTTTCAATGCAGCCACCAATTTTTTTCTCCTTTCTATTGTGGGCTATCTGGGGTTGTTGAATAGCTCTGATCAATATGGCTTAAGCGGCTACCGGTGGGTGGTTTATATGGGGCCCGTTTTTGTAGTGATTATTCTGATCGGGCTCATTTTGATGCTCGGAAGAGGCCGGCGGTAGATTGCTAATATTTTTTGCATTTTCGCGGGCTTAAAAAAATAAAAAATATTGGCGTCTTAAAATCGTCGTTAAATATCAGGAATTCAATTATTTGAATTTGAACACCAAAATAATCACTTTAAGCCATAACACTGAAGGCGCTTGAATGGTATCGAACTTCCTTATTAATTTGGTAAAAGTTTTGGTAATTTAGAAGGTTCATTTTTTGCTCAACCTTATTTTTTAAAGACAACCATGGCAGAAGGACAAGCAGTAAACTACACTGAAGATAATATCCGGTCACTCGACTGGAAAGAACACATCAGGCTAAGGCCGGGAATGTATATCGGAAAGCTGGGTGATGGCTCTTCATTCGATGACGGTATTTATGTATTGGTAAAAGAGGTGCTCGACAATTGCATCGATGAACATGTAATGGGTTATGGTAAAACCATCGACATGAAGATCACCGAGCACCGGGTTGAAATACGCGATTACGGTCGAGGTATTCCGCTTGGAAAAGTGGTAGACTGTGTATCCAAGATCAACACCGGAGGTAAATACGACTCTAAAGCTTTTCAAAAATCCGTGGGATTAAACGGGGTAGGTACCAAGGCGGTCAATGCCCTTTCCAACTACTTTAAGGTACAGTCGTACCGCGATAAGCAAACCAAAGTAGCGGAGTTTGCCAAAGGGGTACTGCTCAATGACAATAAGGTGATCACAAGCTCAAACCGCAATGGAACCCTTGTTGTATTCGAGCCCGATGGCGATATTTTTAAAAACTTCCATTTCATTCCTGAATATCTGGAGGAAATGATCTGGAATTATTGCTTTCTGAATGCGGGGCTGACCATTAATTTCAATGGTAAAAAATTCCATTCGGAAAACGGTTTGCACGACCTTCTCGAGCGCAAATCGGATATGGAAAACATCCGGTACCCGATCATCCATATGAAAGAGAGTGACATCGAGGTGGCGCTAACTCATAACAATCAGTATGGCGAGGAGTACTACTCTTTTGTTAACGGACAGTATACCACTCAGGGAGGAACACACCTTGCAGCATTTCGCGAAGCAGTGGTAAAAACGATACGCGAATTTTACAATAAGAACTTCGATGCCGCAGATATACGGGCCAGTATCGTGGCCGCTATATCCGTGCGAGTGATGGAACCCGTTTTTGAATCGCAAACGAAGACCAAGCTGGGGTCGCAAAATGTAGCCCCCGACGGGCCAACCATGCGGTCTTTTATAAACGATTTTGTCAAAAGGCGCCTGGATAACTTTCTGCACCGCCACCCCGATACGGCCAATGCCATGCTGAAAAGGATAATGCAGTCGGAACGTGAGCGCAAAGATATGGCGGGCATTAAAAAGCTGGCCAATGAAAGGGCCAAGAAGGCCAATCTTCACAATAAAAAACTTCGCGATTGCCGCCTGCACTTCGACGACAAAAAAGGGGATCGGTTGGATGATACAATGATCTTCATTACCGAGGGTGACTCGGCAAGCGGCTCCATCACCAAATCGAGGGATGTACAGACCCAGGCGGTTTTCTCACTTAGAGGTAAGCCGCTCAACTGTTTTGGGCTTACGAAGAAAGTAGTCTATGAAAACGAAGAATTCAACCTGTTGCAACACGCACTGAATATAGAAGACGGTTTGGAGGGATTGCGTTATCGCAAAATTGTAATTGCTACCGATGCCGATGTGGACGGCATGCACATCAGGCTGCTATTACTGACCTTCTTCCTGCAGTTCTTCCCCGATTTGGTGCGTAATGGCCACTTGTTTATATTGGATACCCCTCTATTCAGAGTCCGCAATAAAAAGGAAACCTTCTATTGCTACAGCGAAGAAGAAAGACTGGCAGCTGTAAATAAACTTGGAGGCAAGCCGGAAATCACCCGGTTTAAGGGACTTGGAGAGATATCCCCCGATGAATTCAAAAACTTTATCGGTGAAGAAATACGACTCGACCCCGTCATTTTGTCAAAAGATACCAAGATCAAAAAGATACTGGAATTTTTTATGGGTAAAAATACACCGAAAAGACAGGAGTTTATTATCGAAAATCTACGTATCGAGAAAGACCTTGTAGAGGAAGAGGCAGCGTAAAAGAATAGAAAATGGCAGACGATAACAACCTGGGTAAAGAACTACCGGAGGACGATGAGATACATGAAGTTACGCATGTATCGGGCATGTATGAAAACTGGTTTCTCGATTATGCGTCATACGTGATACTGGAAAGGGCAGTGCCCGCCATTCAGGACGGTCTCAAGCCCGTTCAGCGTCGTATTTTGCATGCAATGAAGGAAATGGATGATGGGCGCTACAATAAAGTGGCCAATATCATCGGTAGCACGATGCAGTATCACCCGCATGGCGATGCTTCTATCGGTGATGCCATCGTTAACCTGGGCCAGAAAGACCTCTTAATTGATACGCAGGGTAACTGGGGCGACGTTCGCACAGGCGATAGCGCTGCGGCGCCCCGTTATATTGAAGCTCGGTTATCGAAATTTGCCCTTGAGGTATTGTACAATGCCCAAACTACCGAATGGCAGCTATCCTATGATGGCCGGAAGAAGGAACCCGTCACTTTTCCGGTTAAGTTCCCGCTTCTTTTGGCACAAGGTGTGGAAGGTATTGCAGTGGGCCTTAGCACTAAAATCCTCCCACATAACTTCTGTGAATTGCTCCAGGGATCAATAGATATACTAAAAAATAAAAAGGTTCAGCTATATCCCGATTTTCCTGCGGGTGGCATGGCCGATTTTTCGGACTACAATGAAGGATTGCGTGGCGGTAGGGTAAGGGTTCGTGCCACCATCGAAGAGATGGACAAGAAAACGCTCGTGATCAAAGATATTCCCTATGGCGCTACAACCAATAGCCTGATCGATTCGATCATTAAAGCGAATGACAAAGGGAAGATCAAGGTGAAAAAGGTAGTTGACAACACCGCTGCTGATGTTGAGGTGCTCGTCTACCTGGCGCCGGGTCAAAGTCCAGACATCACCATAGATGCCCTGTACGCCTTTACTGATTGCGAGATCTCTATTTCTCCCAATGCCTGTGTGATTATTGATGAGAAGCCGGTGTTTATGAGTGTCAACGATATGTTGCGCTATTCCACTGATCAAACCGTCGAGTTCTTAAAACGTGAATTGGAGATCAAAAAGGCAGAATTGCTGGAGAAACTGCTTTTTTCTTCACTGGAAAAGATTTTTATTGAAAACAGGATTTACCGGGACATTGAAGAATGCGAGACCTGGGAAGAAGTGCTCGAAACGATCGACAAAGGACTTGAACCCTATAAACCCCAGTTCTACCGCGAAATCACTACTGATGACATCGTCCGGCTTACTGAGATCAGGATCAAGAGAATATCGAAGTTTGACTCCTTTAAGGCCGACGAATTGATGCGCAAACTGGAAGAGGATTTGAAGCAGACGGAATACCACCTGGACAACCTGACCGAATTTGCCATTGATTATTTCAAAAACCTTTTGGAAAAGTACGGCAAGGGCCGTGAGCGCAAAACTGTAATCAAAAGTTTCGAAAATATTGCCGCAACCATCGTGGCTGCCAACAATGCCCGCCTGTATGTAAACCGTTCAGAAGGCTTCATAGGGTATGGCATGAAAAAGGATGAGTTCGTAACGGAATGCTCTGATATGGACGATGTAATTGCTTTTTGCCGCGAAGGGAAATATAAAGTGGTGCGTATTTCCGAAAAAGTATTTGTAGGGAAAGACATCATCCATGTGGATGTCTTCAAAAAGAATGATGAGCGGATGGTTTACAATGCCGTCTATCTCGATGGCAAAACAGGCCGCTCCATGATCAAACGCTTTCAGGTGTTATCAGTAACACGTGACAGGGAATACGACATTACCAAAGGGGAAAAAGGATCGCGCATACTTTATTTTACCGCCAATGCCAATGGTGAAGCAGAAATGATCACTACCTATTTGTCGCAGCGATCAAAAGCACGTAAAAAAGTATTTGAATTCGATTTTGCTGAAATTGACATCAAAGGCAGAAATGCTTCAGGTAATATACTTACCCGCTATCCGGTAAGAAAAATCCAGATGAAATCAGAGGGCCGCTCAACACTCGGCGGACTTGACATTTATTATGACGATGCCATAGGTCGGCTGAACCGTGATGAAAGAGGCAGGTACCTGGGTAAATTTATGCCCGGAGATCGCATAATTGTCATGTTTAAAGACGGGACATACGAGTTAACAGATTTTGAGCTTACCAACAGGTACGAAGAAAACCAAATCCTACTGATTGAAAAGTTTAAAGAAGATCAGGTATTCACCACCATTTACCTGGAAGGCAAAAGTAAAACCAATTATATCAAGAGATTTAAAATCGAAACCACAACGATAAATAAACGCTTTCCCTTCATTAGTGAAGAAAAAGGCTCTACCTTGCTCTATGCCACATCGGCGGAAAGGGTAAAAGTAAAGGCAACCTATAAGTCGGGCAGGAAAAAAGAGCAAAAAGCATTTGAACTAAATGACCTGATTGACGTTAAAGGTTGGAAAGCTATAGGAAACAAGTTTCCAGTACAGGGTCTTACTAATGTCGAAACGATAGAAGTGAAAAAGGAAGAAAAGGGGGGTAAATCGCTTCATGTAGGTGATACGATTGAACTGGACGTTAAAAAGCACCACGATGATGATGACCAACTGGATTTGTTCAACAAGCCATAGCCCCTTATTCTGAACCGGGATCATTTCGGGGTGTAGGCATATAAGTTAGTGGATGAGAAGTATTTCGATTTATCTGATCGCTTTAGTAGCGCTCGTAGCTGGAAATCACATTTCCTACGGGCAGTCCAGAACCGTGATAACCGGTCAGGTGATTGATAAATCCACAGGTGAGCCCATCCCTTTTGCCAATGTATATTTCAAATCTACCTCAATTGGAGCCACTTCCGATTTTGATGGCAAATACGCCATATCTACATATGAAGACTATGACAGCCTGGTTGCTTCATACATCGGCTATAACACCCTTACCCTTCCGGTAAAAACCGGAACAATACAAACGATCAATTTCTATCTCGATCCGGGTACGGTTAATCTGGAGGAAGTAGTAGTTTACAGTGGTGAAAATCCAGCCTGGGCGATCATTCGTAAAGTCGTAAAAGCCAAAAACCAGCACGACAAACGCGCACTCGATTCATATGAATATGAAAGCTACAATAAAATAGAGATCGATATAGATAATTTTTCGGAAGACCTGAAGGCTACCAAAGCTTTTGGTCAGGTGGCCGCAGTGATGGATAGCATAGCCCAACTGCGAGGCTATGACGGAAATCCTATTTTGCCGGTATTTATTTCTGAATCGGTTTCGAACTATTATGTCAAAACTGATCCATTTGCCAAAAGGGAAGAAGTTTTAAAAACGAGGATCAAAGGAGTAGGCGTTGATGATGGCTCATTTATTTCTCAAATTATCGGGGCCAGTTACCAGGAGTACAATTTTTACCGGAACTGGTTGAACATCCTCAATAAAGAGTTCATTTCACCCATTAGTGACGGCTGGCGGCTCTACTATGATTATGACCTGATTGATAGTCTTGAAGTAGATGGAGTAGAATGCTTTCTGCTCAATGTCGTGCCTAAAAGAGACGAAGACCCGGCATTTAACGGATCCATCTGGATAACCAAAAAAGATTATGCCCTGAAGCAGGTAGATTTAAAAATCGATAAGTCTACAAACCTCAATTTTGTTGAATATATCCGTATCCAACAGGAATTAGTACCTACTGCGGAAGGACCGTCAATTCCGAGTAAAACACGGGTCCTTGTCGATGTTTCACCCCTCGATGACGATACGCCCGGTCTTTTAACGAAGTTTTACAATTCGGCCAGGAACATTAAGGTCAATACAAATCGAAAGAACAGCTTTTACAGTAGTGAGGTGATGGTCAAGGAAGATTATGCCATATACGATGAAGGGTACTGGGATGATCATCGGCATGAACCGCTGAAAGATGAAGAGCTTTATGCTTATGAAATGATCGATACGCTACGTACCATTCCCGTAGTAAAAAGGTACGAGAAAATCGTTCAGACACTCTCTACCGGGTATTTCAGAGTAGGAAAAATAGATATCGGGCCCTGGCCTTATACCTGGGCATACAACGATTTCGAAGGCCACCGGTTCAGGGCGGGTTTCAAAACCAATATCAAATTCAGTAATAAATGGAAATTTAATTCCTACATCGCTTATGGCACGGAAGACCAACAAATAAAATATGGCGTATCATTGGGGTATATCATTGACCGCTACCCCTGGACCGAAATTGGCATTAAGCGCGTAGCAGAAGTAGATCAACTCGGGTTAAAATCAGAGAATCTACAGGATAACCAGATTTTCCTTGCAGCATCGAGATTTGGGACGCTTATACGGCCATATTGGTACGAAAACAACAAACTTTTCTTAAAAACTGAATTGTTAAAGGGTTTGAATCAAACCATCAATATTAACCTGGAGCACTACGACCCGCAATTCCCGTTTTATTATTATGACAATGGTATTCCTGAAGCATCGACCTTAAAAAGCAGGTTTGACGTGGCAAGTGTGGAATACAGCATACGATATGCTCGTGATGAACGCTTTGTTCAGTTTGAAAACAGCAGGTTAAGTCTCGGCATTAACAGATGGCCATCGCTGGAAGTTTCGTATACCTACGGAATCCAGGGCGCCCTGGGGGATTTGGGGTTTCACAAACTTGAAGTCGACTTCAGGCAGCGCGTTAATTTCGGTTTTTTGGGGATCACCAATTATCAAATAAAAGGTGGGAAAGTATTTAATACAGTGCCTTATCCAATTCTGGAAAGTCATATTGGTAATGAATCCTTTTTTTACACATCCGCTGCTTTCAATACCATGAACTTTTTTGAATTTGTAAGTGATACGTATACCTCTTTTCGTTGGCAGCACCAGTTTGGTGGTTTGATTTTAAATCGAATTCCATTAATGCGCAAATTGAAGTGGCGTCTTTTGGCTACAAGCAACATTTTGTATGGCAGTTTATCACAGCAAAATATTGACCTGATACCAGCACAAGGGCCCGATGGTACGGATTTACCCCCCTTTAAAGGGCTTGGCGATGATCCGTATGTTGAAGTAGGTTATGGTATTGAAAACATTTTTCGCTTCATTAGATTTGATGTATTTCATCGCTTGAGCTATCTCGATGAACCCAACGCCAACAAGATTGCATTTAAAGTTAGCATGCAAATTATACTTTGACTTAAAAAGCTTGTAACTTTACCCATAATAAAGCGTACAGCCTATTGCTAATGAAAAATTACCAGCTTTTTTTATCGATCATATTGCTTGTTGCAATTTCTTGCAAAACGGAATTCAGGAAAGACCGCATACCGGAAAGATTGCAGGGTGGAGTGGTATTAAAAAGCAACGAATTAGAGGCCGATGACCCCGATCATGCAATACAACTGGCCCGCATATCCTTTTCCAAGGGCAATTATAATGCAGCAATTGATCATTTGCTCCCGTTTTATGAAGAAAATCAGGAAGACTTTCAACTGGCCAACCACCTGGCTTACGCTTATTTCAATAATGAACGACCGGAACTTGCGGCGCCAATTATGGAGGAGTTAGACAAAGATGCCGTTCAAACACCGATGTATCTGGCCAATAAAGCTTTTCAAAGTTGGTATAGTGATAATTTACCGGCAGCCTTGAGTTTTATAACCTATGCTTTGAATATTGACCCCAACCACCCCGGATACCGGGCTATGAGTGGCGACATTAAACTGGCCCTAGGCGATACCACCGAAGCGCTAAAGGACTACCAGAAAAGTCTCGATATGAAAATGCAGCAATCACTGCTCGATAAAATGGTGATGAATGCCTATGGTATAAGGGAGTTTGACCTTGCTTTTTACTATCTCAGAAAAAGTTATGAGAATGATCCTCAGGCGGAAAAAGTACTGTATCATGCGGCATTGTTGCATTATGCCATTGACCAAAAAGATACTGCGAATTATTTGATAGATAAGGCAATTGATGCAAATAATACAGAACAGTATCAGATCACCCGTGCTGAATGGCTGAGGGATGATCGTAGATATACAGATGCCCTTGAGGTCACTGACGAATTGATTCAAAATGATTCAACAAGTGTGGCGGCCTGGATGTTAAAGGGGAGGATCCTTAGCGATCAGTACAGGTATTACTCAGCTCGTGATGCCTTTGAAAAAGTAGTAGAATATGATAGTTCCAATACAATAGCTTTGCAGGAATTGGAAAAACTTGAAAAGAAAATTGCATATTTGCGGATTCAAAAGCAAAGGGAAGAAAATAGGCGGCTCATCGAGGAGCTGAAGCCTATTGAAAGAATAAACCAGTAAAGCGCATTTTTTTATGAGTGACCAAAAAATCAACATAACCTTGCCCGATGGCGCTGTTAAATCATATCCTGCCGGAGTGACCAGTATGGATGTTGCTACAGACATAAGTGAAGGCCTGGCCCGAAATGTTTTGGCGGCCAATGTAAACGGTGAAACGTGGGATGCCACGAGACCTATCACTACGGATGCTGCGGTGCAGTTGCTTACATGGAATGAGAATGATGGTAAAAAGACATTTTGGCACTCTTCGGCTCACTTGATGGCCGAAGCCCTGGAAGAGTTATATCCCGGAATCAAGTTTGGCATCGGCCCACCTATCGAAAATGGGTTTTATTATGATGTGGATTTTGGCGATCGACATTTCGATGGCAATGAGGTCGAAAAGATCGAAGCAAAAATGATGGAACTGGCCCGTCAGAAAAATCCTTACGAGCGACGGGAAATTGCCAAGAAAGATGCTGTTGCCTATTACAAAGAAAAAGGTGATGAATATAAATTAGACCTCCTGGAAGATCTGGAAGACGGCACAATCACTTTTTACCATCAGGGTAATTTTACAGATCTTTGCCGTGGACCACATATTCCCAATACCGGTTTTGTAAAGGCAGCTAAAATATTAAATGTGGCCGGCGCATACTGGCGTGGTGACGAAAATAATAAGCAGCTCACCCGGTTGTATGGCATTACATTCCCCAAGCAGAAAGAATTAAAAGAATATCTTCACCTACTTGAAGAGGCCAAAAAGCGTGATCACCGCAAATTGGGTAAGGAGCTCGATCTTTTTACCTTTTCAGAAAAAGTGGGCCAGGGCTTGCCCTTATGGCTTCCCAAAGGCGTGCTTATGCGCGAAAGACTTGAAAACTTCCTGCGTGATGCCCAGGTAAAGGCAGGGTATCAGATGGTTATCACACCGCATATCGGGAATAAAGAATTATACATGACCTCAGGGCACTATGCCAAATATGGTGAGGACTCGTTCAAACCCATTGAAACACCCAATGAAGGGGAAGAGTACCTGCTCAAGCCAATGAACTGCCCGCACCACTGCGAGATTTATAAATCCCGTCCACGATCATATAAAGAGCTACCTTTACGCCTGGGTGAATTTGGTACGGTATATCGATATGAACAAAGTGGCGAGTTGCATGGTTTGACAAGAGTTAGAGGATTTACCCAGGACGATGCCCATATATTTTGCCGGCCGGAACAGGTTAAAAATGAATTTATAAAAGTGATTGACCTTGTGCTTTATGTCTTCAGGTCACTTGGTTTTGAGGATTACACGGCACAAATATCACTTCGGGACCCTGAAAATAAAACTAAATATATAGGTGGTGATGAAAACTGGGAAATGGCGGAAAGCGCCATAATTGAAGCAGCCGAAGAGAAAGGGCTGACCACCATCACCGAGCTTGGCGAGGCAGCCTTTTATGGGCCAAAACTCGATTTTATGGTGAAAGACGCCCTGGGAAGAAGCTGGCAGCTGGGAACCATTCAGGTTGATTACAATTTGCCCGAGCGCTTTGAACTCGAATATATTGGCGCTGACAATCAACGTCACAGGCCCGTGATGATCCACCGTGCACCTTTTGGTTCAATGGAGCGGTTTGTAGCTATTCTGCTGGAACATACAGCAGGTAATTTGCCATTATGGCTGTCACCGGAGCAATTTGCCATTCTGCCGATTTCAGAAAAATATGCCGATTACGCTGAAAAAATTTATATTTTGGCACAACAAAGCGGGCTAAAAGGATTCGTGGATCACCGGGACGAAAAAATTGGCCGGAAAATTCGTGACGCCGAGGTAAGCAAAGTGCCTTATATGTTTATAGTGGGCGAAAAAGAAGCAGGTAATAATACCGTGTCATTGCGACAGCACGGTAAAGGAGATATCGGTACCTTCACACATGAAGGTTTAATGCAACACATGAAAAAGGAAATTGAAAGCAGTATGCATCAGGTTAATAGCTAAATAATAGCCAATTCTTTTTCTTTTTCAGATTATTTGATGAAATTTGCAACTTATTTTGTAGAACCAAAAATTGAAGTAACAATTAACAGGAGTAGAAAACCCAACTTTAGGGGTAGGGTGGAGGAGCCCTACAAAGTCAACGAGAGAATATCCGCCAGACAGGTAAGAGTGGTTGGCGAAAATGTTGAATCAGGCATATTTCCATTGTCGGAAGCTTTAAGGATCGCAGGTGATATGAATCTGGATCTGGTAGAAATTTCCCCAAAAGCGGATCCGCCTGTATGTAAAGTGGTCGATTACTCGAAGTTTAAGTACGAGCAGAAAAAGAAGCAAAAAGAGATCAAGGCCAAGGCTCAGAAAACCGTGATGAAAGAAATACGGTTCGGGCCCAACACCGATGATCACGATTTTAACTTCAAGCTCAACCATGCCACTAAATTTTTGGAAGATGGCGCCAAAGTGAAAGCATATGTGCATTTTGTTGGTCGAACCATCGTATTCAAAGAGAGAGGTGAGATTTTATTGTTGAAATTTGCACAGGCGCTCGAGGAATACGCAAAGGTAGATCAGTTGCCCAAGCTGGAAGGTAAGCGAATGATCCTGATGCTTTCTCCAAAGAATGCCAAACAAAAGAAGAAATAGTTAAATCAATTATATAACTAAAATGCCAAAAGTTAAAACAAAATCAGGCGCTAAGAAGCGTTTCAAATTGACAGGAACCGGCAAAATAAAAAGAAAGCACGCTTTCAAAAGCCATATCCTGACCAAAAAAGAAACAAAACAAAAGCGCAATCTGACACATTCAGCAATTGTACACAAGTCTGATAAAGCGAGAGTTAAAGACATGTTGAACATTTGACAATTGTGCCAAGGTAAACGATGTTGAACCAGGATTCGGGCAATAAAGAGCTTAAATTGATCAAGACGCCTACTTCCAAAAAAAACACAAAAAAATGCCAAGATCAGTAAATACAGTAGCATCGAGAGCTAGAAGAAAAAAAGTCCTGAAGTACGCCAAGGGCTATTTCGGAAGAAGAAAAAACGTTTGGACCGTAGCGAAAAATGCGGTTGAAAAAGGATGGGTTTATGCCTACAGAGATCGTAAAGCTAAAAAGCGCGATTTTCGTAGCCTTTGGATCCAAAGGATCAATGCAGGTGTAAGAGAGCACGGCATGTCGTATTCGAAATTCATGGGAGCATTAAAAGCTTCCAATATTGAAATGAACCGGAAAGTATTGGCCGATTTGGCAATGAATCATCCGGAAGCCTTTAAAGCTATTGTGGATACAGTGAAATAATCACATTTAACCTATACACACTAACCCGGCAAACACCGGGTTTTTTTATGCCTGAAAAGTTTAGGGGGATGTAATTTTATGTGATCGAATAGAAAAAAACAAACAGATTACCGTATCCTTTTCAATACATCGATTTGTTAAATGGTCTTAAAGCGCTTCGCGGTAAGTGTTCAGGATCGCTTTTGAAGGCGGTTTATTGGTAAAGTTCAAAAATGGATGGGTATAATACAGGAGTAAGGTTATGTCGTTTCTGCACAAAAAATTTACATTCTAAGTATTTACTTTGCAATCATAGCGTAAGGAAATAAAGACAAAAAGACAATAAAGATTTCATAGGTTGTGGTTTAATGTTTGTCAGGAGATTGCGTTTCGTGGTCTCCTGTTTTTTTTGTGTTCAATCGCTTATTACAGTGAAATATAACGTGTTTTAACCTGGAATAGAATGCTAATTCATGTTTCAGGTTTAAGTAATCAGGGGTTTTTTGAAAGCATAAAAGAAACAGGAATACAAAGGAAAATTTTCGTTGTATCCCTGTTTAAGTGTAGCGAGAGCGGGAATTGAACCCGCGGCCTCCGGGTTATGAATCCGACGCTCTAACCATCTGAGCTACCTCGCCGCGAAATGGAGTGCAAACATAGAGTTTCAATTTTTAAATTCCAATTCTTTTTTCGAGGAATTTTTGTTCATTTATTAAAGATTCCTAAATTGTTTTTTTACATAAACGTTTTATCATGGGAAAAGACAAGTTCGTATATGAATTTGAGATAAATGCAAGCAAAAAGATGCTGTATCCTTATCTAAGCACGGCTAGCGGCCTTGCACAATGGTACGCCGACGATGCGACCATCGACGAAGACAAAATATTCCACTTTAAATGGGAAGATAAAGACCATAAAGCCCATAAGGCGAGCCACCGTACGAACGCATATGTCCGATTTGAATTTCAGGAAAACAGTAATGCGAGCAGCGAGGAAAACCCCGATTACGTTGAATTCCGTATTGAAACCAACGAAATGACCCAAACAACGTTTATAAAGGTTATCGATTACTCGGAGTTTGACGATAAAGAAGAACAAGGTGAGGTATGGCATAACCTTTTAACGACTTTAAAAGAAACAGTTGGAGGTTAACCTTATCTTTTCACATATTTGTGCGATGTTCGGATTAAGCAGGGTTACCAACTGAAATGAAGCGTTTAGATAAACTCATTTTATCGTCTTTCATAGGGCCGTTTATTCTCACCTTCCTGGTGGTTGTGTTTATCCTGCTTACGCAGTTTATGCTGCGCTATTTCGATGATATCATTGGAAAAGGCCTTGGGTTCGCCATTATTGGCGAGCTTATTTTATACTTCAGTATTAATATGACCACCAATGCTTTCCCCCTGGCCATTCTGCTTTCATCGCTTATGACATTTGGGAACCTGGGTCAGCACTTTGAGCTCACAGCCATCAAGGGTGCCGGCATCTCGCTTCTCAGGGCTATGCAACCCCTTTTTGTATTTGCAGTTTTCCTTACGATTTTTGGTTTCTTCAATAATAATTATATTGTGCCCAAAGCAAACCTTCGGGCATTTAGCCTCTTATATGATATCAAACAGAAAAAACCTTCGCTCGACATCAAACCGGGCACCTTTTACAGTGGTATACCGGGATACACGATTAAAGTAAATGAAAAACTGCCCGATGGAGAGACCATCAAAGACCTGATCATTTATAATCACAACGCAGGGTCGGGCAACAAAGAGGTAACGCTGGCCGATTCTGGCAAAATGTATACGATTTTAAGTGAGCGCTACCTGGTTTTTGAATTGTTTGACGGAGAAAATATCCAGGAGCAGGAACCTTCGAATCGTAGAAGGCGATACGCAGCCTCTATGCCTTCTTCATTCATACGCAATAAGTTCGAAGCCTCCAAAATTGTATTTGACCTTGAAGACTTTAACCTTCAACGAACCCGCCAGGAGCTTTTTAAGGGCAACAGGATGATGAAAAACACCCGGGAGCTAAATGCTGACCTCGACACAATGGGTATGGAAATGAACAGCCTGAAAAAAGAACTGGAATTTCAGAGTCAGCGATATTTTGATTATTTCAGGCCGGAACAACTCTATGCCGAATATACAAGCAATATCAATGAGGCCATAGAAAAAAGGCAAAAGCAGCAAGAGCAGGAAGCACGACAACGAAAATTGCGTGAGATCAGTCAGCTTAAAAAGGAAGCGGAAGATAGCGTGCAAATTCTGGCAGACAGCCTGGGTTATTCACAGTTTCAGGAAGACAGCATAAAGAAAATTGCTTTCAGCGAGATCAATCAGATTGAGGATAGCCTCAGAAATGAATCGTCTGATACCAAAGAAAACGATCAGGGCCAGATCAGCAGTGCAGCGCTTGTCAAAAAAATGTCTGAAAGTAATGAAACGAAATCCAATCAAAATAGAGTTGATACGGACGTACAAAAAACAAAGTCCACCGAAAAACCAGATGAGAAGATCGATGAAATTCAAAAAAATGAATCAACCACTACTCCGCAGGCCATTAAAAGGCGGATGAACAAACAGAAAGAAAGTACTGAGTCATTAAAAGATGCAGCCAGCATTAGTAGGGAGAAAGAATTATCAAATAAGGAAGAAGCCATAAAAGCCGAAAAGAAAAAGAAATTATCTGCTAGAGTGCGCAGGAAACTATATGCCAGTGATGTGCAAACCTTGCAGGACCTGGATAGTGTGGTGGAGTCCAGGCACAGGGAAAAACTAATATACACGCAGGCTTTAAATAAGGTGCGGTTTGTGAAAAACAAGGTGCAAAATAAAAAAGAGCAGATTCGTAATATGCAGAAAAGGATCAATCGTTTTGCCATTGAAAAGCATAAAAAACTTGGTCATGCCATTACCATCTTATGTATGTTCTTAATTGGCGCCCCCCTAGGGGCCATCATTAAAAGAGGTGGCCTGGGAATGCCGGTGCTTTTGTCCATTGCCTTTTTCATATTTTTCTATGTCATCAATATTGCAACGGAAAGGTGGGCGCGACAAAGTATCGTAACACCTTTTATGGGCGCCTGGACAGCAAACTTTATTTTGCTCCCCATTGGTTTGTTTTTCCTTAAACAGGCCAGGAATGATGCGAGACTGTTTGAAGCAGATTTTTATGCCGTATGGATCAAGAAATTAAAAATTCGCTGGAAGGCCTTCAAAAACAGGCTCAGTCAGAAGTGACAATTGTTGTATATGCCATTTAATTAGCTTATCTTTGCGGCTTGAATTATTAAAATGTAATTTTAGCTAACTATGTATTTAACGAAAAACACAAAAGAAGAACTTTTCGAGAATCATGGTCGGTTAAAGTCTAAGACTGATACTGGATCCCCTGAATCTCAAATTGCATTATTTACCTACAGAATTAACCACCTTACCCAACACTTAAAGCTTAACAAAAAAGACCACTCTTCACGACTGGGGCTTTTAAGATTGGTTGGTAAAAGAAGAAGGTTGCTGGATTATCTGCAGAAGAACCACATTGACAGATACAGGGCGATCATCAAAGAGTTGAACATCAGAAAATAATGTTAATGATATAAAGAGGGAATTTTATGGGATTCCCTCTTTTTGTTACTTTCCTTGCCTTATTTTCATACCTTACAAGAGGTTTTTATAACGATTAATTTTATATGACAGCAAAAGCAATTACTAAAACGCTGACTTTATCAGATGGTAGAACGATTTCCATTGAAACAGGTCGGTTGGCGAAGCAAGCAGATGGTTCTGTAGTACTTCGAATGGGCGACACCATGTTGTTGGCCACCGTTGTTTCCAATGAAGACCCAGTAGAGGGTGCAGATTTTTTACCTTTATCCGTTGACTACCAGGAAAAATTCGCTTCCTCAGGTAGAATTCCGGGAGGTTTCCTGAAGCGTGAAGGCAAATTGTCCGATCACGAAGTATTAGTAAGTAGGTTGGTTGACCGTGCAATCCGTCCGCTTTTCCCTGACGATTATCACTCTGAAACACAGATCAACATTCATCTTATCTCCGCCGACCATTCAGCATTGCCCGATGCCCTTGCTGCATTTGCGGCTTCATCAGCTATAGCGGTTTCAGATATACCTTTTAATGGCCCCATTTCTGAGGTGAGAGTGATAAAAAAAGGTGATGACTATCTAATCAACCCAACTAAAGAAGACATTAGTGAAGGCACGCTCGATTTGATTGTAGCGGCAACTGAGGAAAACATCTTAATGGTGGAAGGAGAGATGAAGGAAGTTTCCGAAGAGGAAATGCTGGAAGCCCTTAAGGTTGCTCACGACGCCATTAAAGATCAATGTCGTATCCAAAAAGAATTGGCTGAAGCAGTAGGTGCCACAGAAAAACGTACTTACGACCACGAAGCAAAAGACGAAGAGCTTTATAAAGAACTGTACGACAAATACTATCAGAGATATTATGATGTAGCAAAGAGCGCCACTGAAAAGCAAGAGCGTTCAGATGCATTTAAAGCTATTAAAGACGAGTACATGGAAAGTCTGCCCGAAGATCATGAGCTTGACGAGTCCATGTTGAGTAGATACTTTAAAAAAATTCAGAAAGCTGCAGCCCGAAATCTTGTACTTGATGAAAAGAAAAGACTTGATGGACGTCAGCTGGATGAAGTACGACCGATTTGGTGTGATGTTGATTATTTGCCTTCGGCACATGGATCCGCTGTGTTTACCCGTGGCGAAACGCAATCACTGACCACAGTGACCCTCGGTACAAAGCTCGATGAGCAAATGATCGATAATGCGATGACAACAGGTTACAACAAGTTCATGTTGCATTATAATTTTCCAGGATTTTCTACTGGTGAAGTAAGGCCTAACCGTGGTCCGGGAAGACGTGAAGTAGGACATGGAAACCTCGCAATGAGGGCATTGAAACAAGTGTTGCCGCCTGAAGAAGACACCCCTTACACTATTCGTGTAGTATCGGATATCCTTGAGTCGAACGGGTC
This sequence comes from Cytophagales bacterium, assembly GCA_003500135.1. Classification (GTDB taxonomy): domain Bacteria; phylum Bacteroidota; class Bacteroidia; order Cytophagales; family Cyclobacteriaceae; genus UBA10427. Next base: position 23,140 of record DNTA01000200.1, read on the forward strand.
TTCTTCCATGGCGACGGTTTGCGCAGGTTCGATGGCTCTTATGGATGCCGGTATCGATATTAAGGCACCAGTATCAGGTATTGCCATGGGAATGATTTCCGATCCTGATTGTGGAAAGTATGCCATTCTATCTGATATTTTAGGCGATGAAGATCACCTGGGTGACATGGATTTTAAAGTGACCGGAACCGAAGAAGGGATCACTGCCTGTCAGATGGATATCAAAATAGATGGCCTTTCATTTGATGTATTGAAAGAGGCGCTTGAGCAAGCTAAAAAAGGCAGGCTTCATATCCTTTCAGTGATGAATGAGGCCATTTCTGAGCCAAGAGAGGACTTCAAACCACATGCACCGCGCTTTGTAACCATGTTTATCGATAAAGACCTTATCGGAGCGGTAATTGGGCCTGGTGGTAAAGTAGTTCAGGAAATTCAGAAAACAACGGGCGCAACCGTAGTTATTGATGAGAACGAAACTTCGGGCGTGGTGAATATTTTTGCCGTTGATAAGGAATCACTTGATGCCGCACATAACCGCATCAAATCAATCGTAGCTACTCCTGAAATAGGCGAAGTATACGACGGAAAGGTAAAATCCATTCAGCCATTTGGCGCTTTTGTTGAATTTATGCCCGGAAAAGAAGGCTTGCTTCACATTTCAGAAATCAAATGGGAACGTGTGAATAACATCGACGAAGTGATGGAGAAAGGAGAGGATATCAAAGTAAAACTTATCGGTATTGATGATAAAACAGGTAAATTCCGTCTTTCCAGAAAGGTTTTACTGCCTAAACCTGAAAGACCACCCAGAAGAAATAGAGATGAACATTAAACTTTTATAGAAAAAAGTTGTATTTTTTAAGTTAATCTCAACATTAGAGATCGATATTCGTTCTTCAAATAGGTAAAAGTTAACATTTAAATAATAGTCAATGAGGCAACTTAAGATTAGCAAACAGATTACCAATAGGGAAAGTCAGTCATTAGACAAGTATCTGCAAGAAATTGGTAAAGTTGATTTGTTAACCCCCGACGAGGAGGTAGAACTAGCGAAGAGGATTAGAGAAGGGGATCAAATGGCCTTGGAAAAATTGACCAAAGCCAACTTAAGGTTCGTTGTTTCTGTGGCCAAACAATATCAAAACCAGGGGCTTTCACTCGGTGACCTGATCAATGAAGGTAACCTTGGTTTGATAAAGGCGGCACAAAGATTTGATGAAACACGAGGTTTTAAATTTATTTCATACGCCGTTTGGTGGATTAGACAATCTATTCTGCAGGCACTGGCGGAACAATCTCGTATTGTAAGGCTGCCTCTTAACAGGGTAGGATCCCTCAACAAAATTTCCAAGACTTTTTCAGAGCTGGAACAAAAATATGAAAGAGAACCATCTCCGGATGAATTGGCAGATGTGCTGGAAGTAACCACTTCAGAAGTAGTGGATACTATGAAGATTTCGGGAAGACATGTATCAATGGATGCTCCTTTTGTTCAGGGTGAAGAAAACAGCCTTCTGGACGTACTGGAAAACGACTCCGAAGAAACACCGGACAATGAATTAATGAATGATTCTCTTCGCAGGGAGGTACAAAGAGCGCTATCAACGCTGACACAACGTGAAGCTGATGTGATCACGCTATACTTCGGACTAAATGGGGAGCACTCCATGACCCTCGAAGAAATAGGTGAGAAGTTCAATCTGACTCGTGAACGTGTAAGACAGATCAAAGAAAAAGCAATTCGACGACTTCGTCATACTTCGAGAAGCAAGGCCCTCAAGCCTTACCTGGGATAGTATTTGCAAAAAATATGAATAAGCCTCTTTGTGAGGCTTTTTTTTTGCACCATTTGTCAGGATTGCGACTGGTTAAGCAAAAGGCTTTGAATGAGTAAAATCAATAAAAAGCCTCCTTGCGAAGGCTGGAAGGCCAAAATATGTAAATAGTCATACAAGCGAAAAGTGAAAACCTTATATTTGCACTTTCGTTATATATGAAGAATTTGTCATATAATAAATCATAAGTGAATAATATGAGCGATATAGCAAACGTATTAATTTTAGGATCGGGACCGGCAGGTTATACTGCTGCCATTTATGCTGCAAGGGCAGGGCTTTCCCCAGTTATGTACCTGGGAGACCAGCCGGGTGGTCAGCTTACCATTACCAATGATGTGGAGAATTTTCCGGGGTATCCCGATGGGATCAATGGCCCACAAATGATGATGGACCTGCAAAAACAAGCAGAACGGTTTGGCACAGACACACGTTACGGTCTGGCTACTGAGGTAGACTTTAGCAAACGTCCTTTTGAAGTTAAGATTGATGATAAGGACATACTGAAAGCGCATACTATTATTATTTCTACCGGAGCTTCTGCCAAGTGGCTGGGGCTGGAGTCAGAGCAGCGCCTTAGCGGTAAAGGCGTTTCGGCATGTGCAGTATGCGATGGCTTTTTCTTTCGAAACCAGGAGGTGGTTGTGGTAGGTGGTGGCGATACTGCTGCTGAAGAAGCTACTTACCTTTCAAAACTTTGTAAGAAAGTACACGTTTTGGTTCGACGCGATGAGATGCGGGCTTCTAAAATTATGCAAAAACGTGTAATGAATACGGAAAATATTGAAGTCCACTGGAATACCCTCACGAAGGAAGTGCTTGGAGACGACATCGTAACCGGTGTGAAAGTAGAGAATAAACTGACAGGCGAGGAAAGCATTATCAATGCAACGGGCTTCTTCGTAGCCATTGGGCACAAACCCAATACCGATATCTTCAAAGGATTTCTGGATATGGATGAAAACGGTTATATCAAAACCAAACCAGGTTCAACTTATACCAATATAGAAGGTATATTTGCTTCTGGCGATGCACAAGACCATGTGTATCGACAAGCAGTTACAGCTGCTGGTACAGGCTGTATGGCAGCCCTCGATGCAGAGCGATGGTTAACAGCCCAGGAAATAATATAAAAAAAATCTTTTATGCATAAGCTGTGGATGTAGTGTCCACAGCTTTTTTAATATTCAACCTATGCAACAAAAACTCGATATACTGGTCATTGCGGCGCATCCTGATGATGCTGAACTTGCCTGCGCCGGTACCCTGGCATTATCGGCTGCCCAGGGCAAAAAAACCGGGATAGTCGATCTGACAAAAGGGGAAATGGGCACCCGTGGTACACCTGAATTAAGATTAAAGGAGGCCAATGATTCCGCTAATATTCTTGGGCTAACGGTTCGTGAAAATCTCGGTTTTGAAGATGTTTTTTTTAGAAATGATAAAGAGCGCCAAACAGAGATAGCCCGTATTATTCGCAAATATCAACCCGAAATACTCATTACCAATGCCATATCCGATCGCCATCCTGACCACGGTAAGTCGGCTGAAACAGTAAGGGATGCCGTTTTTCTTGCCGGTTTACAAAAGGTACCGACCATAGCAGATGGTAAATTGCAAAAACCTTACCGGCCAAGGGCCATATATCATTTTATTCAAAACAACTATCTGGAGCCTGATTTTATTGTGGATGTTTCGGACTTCTGGAAACAAAAAATTGAATCAATTAAGGCTTATGCTTCTCAGTTTTATGACCCTGAAAGTAAAGAACCGGAAACGTTCATCTCAAGCGAGGGGTTTTTGAAGTTTGTTGAAGCAAGACATCGTGAGTTTGGACATCGGATAGGTGTTGAATACGGCGAAGGCTATACGATTAATAGAAATATTGGGGTGAAAGATATAACAGATCTGATCTGATTACAATACAAAATGAGGATGGGTTTTATCCCATTCTCTTAATTGCAACAAAGCTGCTTCATACTCTTTTTCTGCCAATGTTGCACCTTCTTTTCTCATCATTTTTGCTACACCATCCAAAAGAGTTTGATCCGGACAAATGTGGTCACGCAGAAAGTGCATAGCTTTCATAGCCTTGAAGCCATCGAACCACTGATGAAAAGCATTATCAAATTGCGCATAGTTTGAGGAATTTTGGGAGAGCTTTTTAATGCTCTGCACGAAGTGGATGTTACTGAGAAAGGGCTGGAGTATAGAAGGAGATTTCTTAAAACCCGCTTCAGGATCTTCGTAAAATAATACCTTATGCTCTAACAGTTCCCTCAGTGTTTCAAAGTTATTCCAGGCATAACTGAATGTAAATTCTTTTCTCTCACACTTTGCATCCATCATCGCGCGACCGGTGCCAAAGGGCACCCGATCCGATTCTCGGGCTGAGGGGTACACTGTTGTCGTATTTAACTCAAAGTATCGGCCCAGATTAACGATCTTCTGCATAAAATAGAAGTCCTCACCCGCTTTTCTCTTGTTCATTCCACCTTGTTTGGCATATGCTTCAGCAGTAACCGCCATGCTTGAGCCAATGGCATGAAAGGCCTGCCTTACTCCGGCATATCTAAAACCGTGTACGAGGTACCTCAGGTGGAGCTCATATCGTATAATGGCGTGTGCCTGGCTTCGGTCTTTGAGTTCAACATAGGGGTGTTCAAAATGTATGCTTACCCCATTGGGTCTGTTTCGATCGAAAAAACTTTTTAATTCGATCAGATAATTTTTCTCGCAAATGCTGTCAGCATCAAAACAGGCAATTATTCCATTGGGCTTTTGCCATTTCTCAAAAGACCTTACGGCCCAATCCATGCCAATCTTGCGTGCCAGGCCTACTCCGGCATCCCTTTCAGGAAGTATACTTTCCATAATGGCTAGTTCTAAAAAAACTGATTTTTTACCCTCATACCATGTCTTTAAACTGCTGATAGCTTGGTGATGAATCTCCTTTGCGGTTTCATCATCTTCTTCATGTTGATTGAAATGTACAATTATCCCAACCCTGATAAATGAGCTACGGCTCTGCCATAAGGAGTTAATGGATCGTGTTAAGTCTATTTCCTTATAAGCGGGAATTACCACTATTATATCCCGCTCTGATTCAAAAGGTTGTTTTTCCGAAACGGGATATTGAAGCTGACGATTCAGGTAAGTGCTTAATGCTGAAGTTTGCATACTAAGGCGCCAGGCGGTCTATTTTCCAATCGCCTTTACCGTTGCGCGTGAATAACAACCTGTCATGCAGGCGGCTTTCCCGACCCTGCCAAAACTCTATCCGCTCGGGTACGATGGCATAACCGCCCCAGTTATCGGGCCTGGGCACCTTTTGTCCAATGTAACGTGCCGATTCAGCCACGAATGCCGTAATAATATCATTTCTTGATTTTATCACCTGGCTCTGCGGAGAAATGCGGGCCCCCAATCGGCTTTTCCTTGGCCTGCTTTGAAAATATTCATTGGATTTTCCTTCAGAAACTTTACTTGCCGAGCCTTCAACATGTACCTGCCTTTCGAGTTCGGCCCAGAAAAAGGTGAGGCATACATTGGGGTTTGAGGCAATGTGCTGTCCTTTTCTACTATCGTAGTTTGTATAAAAAATATAAGCCTCGTTTTCTATTCCTTTCAATAGCACTGTACGGCAGGCTGGCTTTCCATCAGGTGATACTGTTGAGACCTGCATGGCAGTGGGCTCTGCTAACTCCGATTTGATGGCCTCCTGCAACCAAATTTCAAACTGCCGGATGGGGTTGGGGTCCACGGTTTTCTTACTCAGCTTCTGTGAACCATATTCTTTTCTTATTTGCGCTATGTTTATTTCAGTCATTACCTGTGAACACCTTGCCGATAAAAAAGGTTATGCAATTGTAAAAGTGGGGCAAATATAACCAAGGGAGTTTTGTTTTAGAAGGATAGAATAGATAATAAGATAAATTTTATCCTTCTCAAAAGTTAATTATTCAAATTATGTTAGATTGACCCCTGAGTTATTTAAAGTAAATAATTCAGATTGCCATAAAAATTTTTAATCTTTGTTTTACACATCACCAAAGGCAAGAAATGGATTATTTTAAATTTAAAAGAGCCAATTTAGAGCCGGAAAATGGAGATTTATTAATATCTGAGCCGTTTTTGCCGGATCCCAACTTTTCGCGCACCGTCGTATTGATGTGCGAGCACAATAAAGAAGGCTCCCTTGGTTTTGTGTTGAATAAGTCGGCGAATATATACCTTGGAGACATATTGCCGGAAGCAGAAAAATGGGAGAAAGAGGTGTTTATTGGCGGGCCTGTTCAACAGGATACCCTTCACTTCGTACATAGGGCAGGGGATATAATTGAAGGTGGTGTGGAATTAAAGAGGGGCTTGTTCTGGGGAGGCAACTACGAACAGCTCTTGCTCATGATCGAGAATAACCAAATTGACCCTGATGCCTTTAAGTTTTTTATAGGTTACAGTGGCTGGAGCAGTGGGCAATTAGTTGATGAATTGAAAGAAAATTCTTGGATTGTTTCAAGAAATGTTGAAATATCGCAGGTTTTCGATACAAAACCCGACCAATTGTGGAAAGCAGCGCTTGAAAGGATTGGCGGTCGTTATAAAGTGTATTCGAATTATCCTGTAGACCCGAGGTTAAACTGAACCCGACGGTAAAATGCGCATAGTTATGAGTAAAGAAGAAAAAGACAAAAAGATCACGGAAACTCCTGAAAATCAACAAGATAATAAGGGGAATGCCCCTGCAGAGGAGTCTGCCGTTAACACATCCGAAGGGAATAAAACGGAGGATGATGTAGAACCAAAAGCTGTAGCTCCTGATAGTGGAACCCGGCAGGAAGAGGCCACAAAAGAAGCGTCAGGCACTGCAAATAAAATGGCACAATCACACGAAGAAGCTTCTGAGGATAAAGATGGCAAACGGGAAGAAGAGAGTGATTCCAAACCGGAAAATTCTGAAGAACCGGTTGAGGAAAAGCCTGTAGAAAAACCGGGAGCAGGTGTCACAACAGAAGAAGCAACTAAGGAAAAACCAGAAACATCCACCGTTTCAGAGGTTAAAAAAGAAGAAGAAATAAAGGAAGATACTTCGGCGGAGTCGGCTTCTAAAGAGGAAGGTGAGTCGGAACCTTCGGACGAAAATAAGGAAGAAGGAGCGGGAGAAGGTGAACAGGAAGAGCAGGATCATCAGCTCGATTACTCCAATTACACTAAAAAACAAATGGTACAGGTGCTGGAAAGTATGAGTAAAAGTACCGATTACAATCAGTTGGGTAGGGTGCTGAAAGAGATACGCCCTGCCTTTGATGATATTTTTGAAGAAGATAAAAAGAAGGCATACGATAAATATATTGAGGAAGGTGGTGATAAGGATGGCTTTGAATATAAGATGGATGAGCTGGATAATAAGTTCAACACCTTGTACAACGAACTGCGCCAAAAGCGCCATCAGTTCTTTAATGACTTAGAAAATCAAAAAGAAAAGAACTACGAGCGAAAGCTTGAGATCCTTGAAGAATTACGCGAGTTGGTCGATGGTGAAGAAACTTCAGTGAGCATAAAAGATCTTAAGGATCTTCAGGATAGATGGAAAAATGTGGGGCCAATACCGCATCAGCATTCAAGAAGCCTTTGGGCTAATTACAATGCTTTAATTGATCGTTTTTATGACAATCGGAGCATATACTTTGAGCTTAAAGAGCTGGACCGAAAGAAAAATTACAATCTGAAACTCGAGCTTTGTGAACGTGCCGAAAAGCTGGAAGAAGAAGAAAATATTAAAGAGGCGATTAAGGCGCTTAATGAACTGCACGAAGAATATAAGCACATTGGCCCGGTGCCCAAAGAGGATCAGGAGCCTCTCTGGCAGCGGTTCAAGGCAGCTTCCGATAAAGTATATGCCAGAAGGAAAGTTTATTACGAGCAGTTAAAAGGAGAGTTAGAAACTAATTTAATCGCCAAAAAGGCATTGGTTGAAAAAGTTCAGTCCTTTTCAGAATTTGACTCTGAGAAGATATCGGACTGGAATGCAAAAACGAAAGAGATACTTGAGGTCCAAAAAGAATGGGAGGCAGTGGGCGGACTGCCAAAAGAACATGCCAAATCGGTAAATAAAGCATTTTGGAAATCCTTTAAAGCATTTTTTAACCATAAGGGAAACTTCTTCAAGAAACTGGAAGAACTGCGTGGTGAAAACCTTAAGAAAAAAGAAGAATTGGTCCAGAGGGCTGAATCGTTGAAGGACAGTGAAGATTTCATCAAGACAGCTGAAGAGTTAAAAGCCTTGCAACGTCAGTGGAAGGAAATTGGACCGGTACCCGAAAAGCATAGAAACGAAGTCTATCAGCGCTTCAAAAAGGCATGTGATCATTTCTTCGATCGCAAACGTGCGGCAGGTAAGGAAATCGAAAAGGATTATGTGGAAAACCTAAAGAAAAAGGAGGCGCTTTGTGAGGAGATCGAGAAGATAGTAGCGGAAGGCCCGGTGGATGTGGATAGGGTGGAAGCTATTGTTGAAGAGTGGCCGAATATTGGGTTTGTACCGAAAAAGGATATCAAGACCATCCAGAAGCGTTACAATGATGCCATTCAGGCGGCTGCTGATAAAGCTGAGCTCAATGAAGATGAAGCACATAAGCTGAAGTTCAAAGCGCAGTTCAATAAAAGCAACTATGGCCCGAATGCCGAGCGTATGATCGCCAAAAAAGAGCATGCCCTGCGCCGTCAGATCGCGAAGCTTGAAAATGACATAGATCTGTGGAAGAACAATATGCTCTTCTTCGCCGAATCGAAAAAGGCGGATAAGTTGAAAGAAGAGTTTAACCAAAAGATCAATAAAGCCAAAAAGGAGCTTGAAATGCTCGAGGAAAAGCTTAGGATGATCAACAATATTTAACAATAAGACCTGCCTTAGAGGGCCGTTTTTTTTATAATTGGTAATCAAATATTTAAGTCCTTTCTAAGGATTTTGATCAAAAAAAGTAGCGGAGTTATTTGTATAAAAAAAATCAATAGCTAGCTTTGCAATCGCTTTTGGAAACAAGGGCAACTGAAAAACGTTCAGAATTTATAATTATGCCTCCTTAGCTCAGCTGGTAGAGCA
>DNTA01000213.1 GCA_003500135.1 Cytophagales bacterium
AATTAAGGATTTAGGATATTAGCAAGTAGTCTAACTTGCTGATATCCTTTTGTTTGACCGCATATTTTCACGCAGAAAATTGATGCCAATTCTGTATAATTAAAATTGAAAAAGCGTTTTTTTAAAACATTTCGAGTTGTTTCATTGGTGGATTAAGAGATTGGACCATCCTACCCCAAAAGTTTTCAATATTCTCATACTGTTTATCCGTAATTTTCAAAATACTTACTTGTCCTCCCGGAGGCATCATTTTACGTACTCGCCTGGCATGCATTTGCAAAACTTCCATACTGGCACAATGACGTGTATAGATGGAATACTGCATCATGGTAAAACCATCTTTTTGAAGGTTTTTTCTGAATTGGCTGGCCGCCCGTCGTTCCTTTTTTGTAACAACGGGCAAATCGAACATGACAAATATCCACATAACCCTATATGCATTTAAACGATCAGAAGGTAGTGTTTCCATAATGTTCCAGAATTGGAAAAACAAGCTTTTTGGTATTTCCTTCATAATATAAGGAAAGCGATTGGGCGCTTTTTAAAATTGCGCTTTGTAAGGTGCGTTTCTGACCATTCAAATGACAATCCGCATTCAAAACATTGATCAAAGCAGCCTTTATTTCTTTGTCAAGTTCAAGGTCATAAGAGCCATATGATAAGGCTAACGAAATGACCTGATGATCTACAAATGGTCGGTAAGGTTCCATGAGATCATCTGCCAGACAATAAGCATTATATCTGTTCTTGTGCTGGACGCCTAATGTTGGCAATAATCCGGAAATGGCCAATGCACGCGCAACGGAGGCCCTGACAATGGTGTAGCCATAGTTTAGCAAATGGTTAGGCGCCTGCCCAAACCTTTCCCTTTTAAAATCTGCACCAAATAGTTTAGTCCAATAATATCTGGCTGCTTTGGCTTCCCGGGATGTGCTATCACCACTTTTCACATCTCCGGCCATTTGCATTAATGCCTTCGCTTCCTGGTCCTTTCCCATATTTCGCATCATTTGTGATTGATTTATGATCTTGGCTTTAATAATTTGTTGCCATACTTGTTTTTTAAGGGGTTCATTTGCCCTCACTTGCAGGTTAAACCGTTCGGTTTGAATATAATGGCTATCTAATGGCAACAGCATAGAAACGGGCAGATAATTTTTTGAGGTAAAGACAACAGCCACTTTTTGATCCATTAGTTCCTGAATAATGGATTGGGTCAAACTGATCTGCGGGTGGTTTAGTAGGACCACACCAAGGTCTTCAACAGGGGTTTGTCTGTATTGCCCGGAGGTTTTTTCCTTCAGGAGAAGCTGTTTGTCTTTCACTGAAAGGTGATAGGGGTTATCAATTGAAATAATCCTTTTTTGCATTGTATTCAAGTGTTAGTGTATATAATCAACACAACACACTGACATACAATTCATTAATTAATCGAAAGATATTTTAAATTCATCGAAAACAATAACTATCATACCCTTGTCACTTCTCCTGTTTTTGAGATTTCAACCTTAATACCTCTGAAAGTATTCGGTGAGCATCTTAAGATTATTGGGTTATTGTCCTTATTAGCATCAACATTTGCTGCACGGTGTAGCGCAAAAACTAACATAATGCCGTATTGCGATTGTCCCGTTTTTCGCAAATAATATAAATGGTCGCCAATTTCTTTATTAGATAGAGAATCTACATCAATATCTTCTTCCACATTCAGCAATACCATATCCCCTTTTTTTAACCAGGTATAAAATTTGGCTCCTTCTTCATGGTGCCGGTCGATGGTTTCCAAACCTTGTTTTTCAGCTTCTACTGCATCCCAAAAGGTGACCATTTTACCTATCCGTTTGCCATCGGGTAGATCAAAAAGCAATACGTGATGGTTGCTTCCGGGCTCAACCCATTTATTCACCTCACTCAGTTGTACCATATTAGAAGCCGTTTTTCTAATCCGCACTTTTTTAACCGGAATAGGGTCTCCATTCCTGTTGGGAATATGGACTTTGGGAATCCGTTTGCCATTGTCATCCATTTCAAAAAAGGCGTTTTTTGGTATATTGAATTTCTTTGTGAAATCAATAGTAGGATCAGCTTTTAAAAGGGCCTCTTTTACCGCTTTACGAACTGTAGGGTCAACAATTTGATTGACCATTTTTGGGGTAAGCTGATCAAGCCCCTTTCGGATATGATATCCTTCTTCGCCATTATCAGGGCTATTTCGTTTTCCATAATACGTTTCTTCATGCAAAGCGCCTCTTGCCGCTATGCCCTGGCCGTACAGTTTTTTACCCTTTTTCTCTAATCGCTTACCCGATTTCTTATCAAAAAGGGCTTTTTTGACCTTAGTCAACACACGGTCTTTTTGGTGATAGGTCACCAATATTCCTTCGATTGATTTTTTAGCATCCTGATAAAACCCTTCCCATGGTTCCGGGAAATTAAGCGCTGCGTTGCGATCCTGGCCTTTACCGGACATAGTGGCCAATTTTTGCAAAAAGCCCTGATTGCTGCAGGCCACTGCCAATGCATCAATGGCATGATGCCGATGGTCATTTCTTAATTTTTTCAAGTAAAAGGCATTATTTCGCACATAGCCATGGGCAGGTTTACCAATTTTCTGTTTATCAGTTTCTATTTTTTTTATTTGTTCCGGCTGTGGGACCCAAGGCTCAAGAGAACCTTCAATTAGTTTGCCATCAACATCCACCGCAACTATATACTCCCCATCTGGATACCCTTCTAACTTTTGCGGGGCATTTAAAATGCCATCCAGTCCCCAATGCCTTCGAAGCGTTTCTGTAACAGAACCCTGGGTAACAGATACATTTTGACATGCCATTTTCAGATAATCCCGGGCAAATCTTGATATATAACGGGTATCATTAAGCTGTCGGGATATGAACTGCTCCAATGCAGGGTTGTCTTTGGAAATGAATCTTTTGGCCTTTTTGTAAGGTAGTATTTTAAATATTCGGTTTTTGATGTCGTCCCAATCGCCACCAATTCGCTTATAGTATTCATAGGGAGTATCATCCCCTTTTTCCCGATTGATATCGGCTTCACAGAGCGTTTTATTGGCCATGCTATCATCAAGTGAAACAGAATAAGGGATTATATGCTCAATTTGAAAATAACCTTCATTAAACAGTTGGCTAATACTAATGGTCTTTCCAGAAAAAGGACTTATTGCTTTACCGGACACCTTTTCTAATTCGCGAAACAACAGTACTTTCTGTACATTTCTTCGCGTATACGGCATTCCATATTCGTCAAGAGTCTTTTTGGCCTCGATGTTTTCTTTTTCCCGCTCCCTTTGTTTAAAGCGAAACTCTTCCCTTTTCTTGGCGCCCATTTTAAGTTCACGGGCCATTTCTATTTTTATCTCGTTGGGTTTACCATATTTTTCTATCAAGGCATTGGTCATCCTGCGCACTTCAAATAAAGCCGCTTCCACCACGGGGTTCTTAATTTTTTTGATTTTTTTATCATCTTCCGGCAGGTAACCAAGATGGGGGTTTCCATCAATATCACTGTGATGATAAAGCTTGTCCAACTGATGGTCATTTAGCCCGTATGCTTCGCGCAAAAGATCTTTTGCATGGTCCATTCCTGTACCTTCATCATCTTTCATAAAGACACTAAGCACATTATCTTCAATTTCCTTCTTATACTCGTCGGAATAATTATTCCATACCGTGTTTCCAAAGGCTTTACTTAACCCTGCCAATAAAACCGCATCGCTGTAACCTTCACCTCTTTTCAAATACGGTAAAATCCGGTTTATGGCCCGCGTACTAAGTTGTCCATAGCCATCTGCGAGGCGGAGTTTTATAAATTTATCAGCTTGTTTATCATCAAATCCCCATTTGTTTTTGACATATTCGATGGTTTTATCCCTGTCTTTCCCATTTAATTTGATATGCCAGGCATGCATTTTTTGTTCCCAGCTCATATCATTCCAAGCTTTTTTACCAAATACTTTGGAAAGCCCTGCGAGGGTTTTGTTTCCGGCTATTTTTAATTCCTTTTCATAGTTGAAATTTCCGTTTGTCAAACACAATTTCTTTTGAATTTCTTCAAAGGTAAACCTGTCTTTTGAATTGAAGAGATCAATGATAATGTTCTTTTGTTCTTCATTGAGTCGCCTTCCTTCAAGTCGGATATTATTGATGAATTCATACATTCGCCTCAGTTCGAAAAGAGGCGAACTTTTAGGGCATTTAGGTTTATTGGGTTCAAAGGTACAAGTACCTAATAAGTGTTTCTGATTAACAAGGGGCCGTTGGTAGAAAAGCTCACCCTCCTGTTCGTCTCCAATTTGTTTTTTAAGCTCATTAGTCAAGAAATCGGGATAATAGTCTTTCTGAGATTCCCAGATTACATTAAATTCATGTAGATACCAACTACGCAGTGTGTAACGATTGCGAATCCGTTCCTGGGTAGTATCCAAAGATGAGAGGTATTGACCTAATGTTTTGTTTTCCTCAAGCGCTGCACGTGTAGCTTCAATCCCAACTTTTTCCTCTGAAGGATCACCTTTCATTATAGCCTTACCATCTTCAAGTGGTGTTTGAAGATTTTCTTTATATCCCCTGCGCTGCGCAAGTTGATAAAGCACACGCCCTAATTCCATTTTGGAAAGTTTCTCACCTTGAGCTGCTTTGGAACGCAAATCATAAGGATTCAAAGCGAAAAATCGCTTTAATTCTTCTGGTTGACGTACCTGCTGGAGAATCCTCTTGAATTTTTCACGATTGTGGTCTTTTACTTTGTCCGGATAGAACTGATCGTGTAAGGCTATGAAATCAGGAAACATGCCATGATTGAAAAGAATAGTAGCAAGCCGAAACTTTCTTAACCTGCGACGGAAGAATTGTCTTCTGGTTTGACGCTTCATTCGTCTCGTTTGATTTTTTGAGATTTCAGCGCCTTTTGTATCGCGGTTAATACCTTCAGGAAAAATTTCTGATCCTGATCCAAGGATTTTTTTGTTTTCAAGGTCAACAACGGCCCAACCGAGTGAGTTAGTTCCGATATCATAAGCAAATATAATGGGCATATAGGGAGAATTTTTGAATAGCCATCAAATTAATTATATTAGCATAAATTTAAGAAAAAATATCCTAATTGATATCTTATCACAATAAGGCTATAGGCCGAAGAGAAATCTAAGACCCCACCTCGGTGGGGTATTTTTTTGACCTATTAACAGACAATAAGCAAATTAGCACAATCAAAGTATACAATGGACTGCCCAAAATACGCACCGGCAAACCTGAAGTATGCATTGACAACTTCAAAGTATGCTCTGGTAAAAACAGGTTATCAGTTGCACGATGCGATCAGGGCATTTTTTACGCCATTGTTAGTGTTGTCCACCAACAAGAACTACACTTCATCAAAACTACAATCTACTCATTTCAACAGAACCCTCCCTTGCACTACCACTAAGGCATTTTCTTTTTTATTTGTTTCACCTGTCTTTGCAGGAAACGGGGAGCCGTAAAGCGCATGCCGAAAAACAGGTGATACATGATCCTGGTTTCCGTGTTGAATACAGTTGTGTTTTCCTGATTGTACCTCGTTCCCGCAACATTTGCATATAAGCCGGTGTAAAACCTGGGGCCATTGTACCCGATGCCGGTACGGCCATGCCAACGTAAAATAAAATTATCCTGATTGACATTTATGTTACCCTCAGGCGTACGGGTAGTCAGCCAGGTGTGCATATAGCCCAGGCTGGCAAATAGCCCCAACGATGCATAGAATTTTTCCCGGGCGACGAAGGTATAGGCATAACCCGGTCCGATGTTGACCTCCGCATTTTTTGACTTTTGTGTATTCATACCATCAGACCGGTCGTCAATGGTGTAGTAATCAAAATTGAAAACCGGCATAAAACTTCCGGTACTTTTCAATTGCCGCTCGGTTTGTGAGCTCAAGCTGCGCAAGGAAAACCTGGAATTGTGGGTATAGCCCGATGATATGGAAAATCCATTATAGTGCAAATCGGGAAACTGGATATACGGGTCGCCTTTTTCCCATACCCTGAAATCTTCGGTGTTTTTAAGATAATATCCGCTTACTTCAGAATAGTTCAGTTCGGCGAACCAGTGTTTAAAAATCAGGGCGGCGCCCAATTGAAAAGACTTCGTTTTGCCCCTGATGTCGTTGTCGCCATTGCCAGGTAAAAAATCCGGCGAAACCTGAAAACCAACGGACAGGAAATCGTAATTTACCTTTAGGCGCAAGTTATTCGGGGTATTGGGGTAGAGCAGGATTCTGTTGGTTGTGGTATTTACTTCAAAAATCTGGTAGGCATTGTTAAATGAAATATCAGCGGCAATTTTTGTATTCATCTTTTCAATCCAGCCGTCCTCAATAACCAGCCGTGTGGTATCCGTGGTTTGGGCATAACCCTGAATTGTGCCGATCCATAAAACGAACGCCAATATGATATTTCGTATTGATCCTATTGTTTTATATCGACTGACTTTCGCCATCTTCTTTGGTTGTTATTTTTGACTTCAACGGAGCGCCATGCCAAAGCCCCTCCAATATAACACCATTTTAGCGCTTTGACTTAGATAAAGATTGCAAAATTCGGTAATAAAAACCTTTATGAATTTAATTCAAAACAACCTTATTGGTGAAATGGAGAATTCAATGAATGTATCTAAATTGTAGCGGAGCCACTCTAAGCTGATCATGAGCATGCGAACCTCAACGCGAATTACGGCTATCGCCTTATTGTTTTTTAATGCCCTTTCTGCCATGTATGGCGGAGGGAGCCTGATTTATGATCCATCCGGTGATTTTTTACAAATGCCCATTGAGCTGCTGGAGCACACGCCCTTCAGATCTTACCTAATCCCGGGCATGATCCTTTTTGCTGTAAATGGCGTTTTTAATTTGTGGGTCGGAATAATCGGCCTTCGACGAAATCGTCAGTTTCCCCGGCTCACCATGCTTTGTGGCGCTGTGCTAATCATATGGTTAACCATTCAGATCATCATGATCCGCGATTTTTTTGTATACGCACATGTCCCCTATTACCTGGTTGGCCTGTTATTGGCGCTTGTCGGCTTTAAACTAAGTCTTCAAAACCGATCATCCTGATCATTTTCAAAGGATAATAAATAGTTCAGAGGTCAGGGTTCAGAGTTCAGAGGTCAGGGTTCAGGGTTCAGGGTAAGCGTTAAAAGTTCAGGGTTCAGAGTTCAGAGTTCAGGGTTCATTGTTCAGAGGTCAGTG
>DNTA01000225.1 GCA_003500135.1 Cytophagales bacterium
AAAATGTTCATAAATGCTTGAGGTTGAAGCATTTTGGACTTGGAATAGAATGCGAATGTATGATTCAGGTTTAACCTGAATCAATTCTATCGAGTGAAAAATCTCACCATTTGACAAGCAACAATGCTTCTTGACAATCGTTAAGAAATACGCATGCGAACTGCAATGCATTGAAAAGAAGTATAACCAAAAAAATTAAACAACTATGGGATTACGATTAGGTGATACCGCACCAAATTTTAAAACACAAACAACAGAAGGCGAAATTGATTTTTATGATTGGTTAGGTGATAAGTGGGGCGTTCTGTATTCACACCCCGCTGATTACACGCCTGTTTGTACCACAGAGCTCGGAATGACCGCTAAACTGAAAGATGAGTTTGATAAGCGCAACACTAAAGTGATTGCTTTAAGCGTTGATGACCTTGAATCGCACAAAGGATGGTTGGGTGATATTAATGAAACTCAACACACTACAGTAAATTTCCCTATAATAGCCGATCCGGATAAAAAAGTAGCGGAATTGTACGATATGATCCATCCCAATTCCAATGACAAATTTACGGTACGCTCCGTTTTTGTCATTGACCCCAATAAAAAGATCAGGCTGATCATAACCTATCCTGCTTCTACCGGTAGAAATTTTGACGAAATACTTCGGGTGATCGACTCCTTGCAGCTCACTGATAACTATCAGGTGGCCACTCCGGTGAACTGGAAAGATGGTGAGGATGTGGTGGTAGCGCCTGCTATTCCTACTTCTGAAATTCCGGCTAAATTTCCTAAAGGACACAAGGAACTGAAGCCGTATTTGAGAATGACGCCACAACCGAATAAATAGAAGGAAATGAAAAAGGCCTCGATCGAGGCCTTTTTTATACTGGTTTCATAATTAAATCAACTTCGATTCTTATATCAATGGGAATGCCTAACCTAAAATCAAGGGATGTCTCCGTATCGCTATATAATCTAAATCTGTTGCTACTTAATTCTTTAACGGTATACTCTTCTAATTCAGGATCTGTAATTAAATCATCCTCAATTTCCAGTTGAGGGCTAGAAAAAATAAAGATTGAATTGTTGTCCCTGAATTCCCAGGTACCTTGAGCTTTTACATCTCCATCATTAAAGCCCTGGCAGGATGCACCATTTTCAAGAACATCCATTGTTTCGTCTTCATAGAAACGAAACAAGTCATCACGATCGCAGGGCTCGAGCGATTCAACTGCATCAAAAGTAGAATCCACTGGAATTCCATCAAAATCGTACTCCAATTTTACATTCATTTCGGATAATACCCAATCCTGTGCAATTAACCGACTCGGCCCCTCATTGACCGGCCCTTCATCATCATTACAAGATGAAATCAGCGCTGTCGCTGCGATAGCGCCAATCCATAATAAATTAAGAAACTTTTTCATTGATATATTATTATCTATTTGCAGCAAATATGATTTAGTCAACTGCCACAAGCTCTATATCAAATACCAACTCCTTACCTGCCAGAGGGTGGTTGGCATCCAATACAACGTGGTCATCCGCCACTTCCTTCACCTCTACGGGAACCGGTTGACCTTGTGCCGTTTGCATATTGAGCTTCATGCCTACTTCTGGGTTGATATCTTCAGGAAATTTTTCTTTGGCAAAATTAAATATCAGATCATTATTCCTTTCACCATATGCTTCACCTGGTTTTAGAGTAGCTGATGTTTTATCACCAAGGCCAAGACCCATCACTGCATTTTCAAATCCTTTAATCATAGATCCCTGTCCTAGTACAAATTCTAATGGCTCCCTACCTTCCGAACTATCAAATACAGTACCATCAGTAAGTTTACCCGTATAATGAACTTTTACCTTTTTTCCGTTTTCAGCTTTAGACATAACTATTAGTTAATTGATCAAAAATTTTACACCAAAGGTAGCTAATATAATCTTAGAAGTACAGTATTGACACTATTTAAAGCTCTCTCACATGCTTTTTATGAAATATTCGCACTTTTTAACAACCATTTCTACAAGAAAGTCTAATGCTTCATAGCCTTTTACAGCTATTTAGAATTTATTTTAATTGAAATAATGTGTTCATTTAATCAAAAAGATTCAAACAAAATTAATACAGTATTAATATGTTAAATATAACACATTTGTAAATCTTTTTCTTTAAATATCCCTTTTAAAAAGCGATACATTATTTTTCAATAGAACTTAACCAGATAACTAATAAAAATAGCATTGCTTCATTTGTATCGTAAAAATTGTACCAACAATTAATAGGCGCATCTCACTTTAAGTATTTATTAGAAATATACAAATTTATACTCCTCCACAGCTTCTTTATCCGCTCAAAAATCACTACCTTTGAAAATGTCTAATTAGCGATCGGATTTAATTCATGAAACTTTTCAGCATAGCAATACACGGTGGGGCTGGTACTATATTAAAATCGGAAATGACAGCCGATAAAGAAGCTGCCTACAAAGAAAGTTTGAGAGAAGCTTTACGAATAGGGTATGATATTTTGAAAAGCGGCGGTACAAGTCTCGATGCGGTTGAAGAAGCAGTGAAGTCTATGGAAGACAGCCCCTTATTCAATGCTGGTAAAGGTTCGGTTTTTAACTCGGAAGGCCGTCATGAAATGGAAGCCGCTATCATGTGCGGGCAGACGCTGGAAGCCGGCGCTGTGGCGGGCATCAGGAGCGTAAAAAACCCGGTCGCACTTTCCAGAAAAGTGATCGATAATTCGGAATTTGTTTTCCTTTCCGGCGATAAGGCTGAAGAATTTGCGAAGGAGAATGCGCTTCCTATTGAAGATGAAACCTATTTCTATGATGCTTTCCGATACCAACAGTGGCAGGAAGTCAAGGGTTCTGACAAAGCTCAATTGGATCACACGGTCAAAAAAGATCGTAAGTTTGGAACTGTAGGCGCTGTGGCCTTAGATCAGTTTGGCAATGTGGCCGCTGCAACATCAACCGGTGGGCTCACCAACAAAAAATTCGGGCGAATAGGTGACACGCCAATAATCGGCGCTGGCACCTATGCAAATAACAAAACCTGCGCAGTGTCTTGTACCGGTTATGGCGAGTATTTTATCAGGGCTGTTACGGCATACGACGTTTCCGCGCAAATGGAATACTCTAACAAGTCGTTACAAGAGTCCTGTGACTCTGTGGTTTTGGACAAAATGGTAAAACTTGGCGGGGAAGGTGGTTTAATTGCTATTGATGCAAAA
Source organism: Cytophagales bacterium (assembly GCA_003500135.1). Lineage (GTDB taxonomy): Bacteria > Bacteroidota > Bacteroidia > Cytophagales > Cyclobacteriaceae > UBA10427. Next base: position 3,236 of record DNTA01000225.1, read on the forward strand.
GGAAATGTAGTACTATCTTTCAATTCTGAGGGGATGTACCGGGCATGGGCTAACTCAAAAGAAGACACATTAAATGTGGCAATTTATAAAGATTAGCCCCTAAAATGGCCCCCAGCCCAGTATTACCGGAGGCACGAGTAATGCCATGGCCAACAAAAAAAATATTACCATTAAAGGCGCCATCCATTTGATCCAGACCTGGTACGGTATGCCGGCTATGCTTAAAACACCCATGGTCACACCGCTGGTAGGAATTATCAGGTTGCTTAAGCCATCGCCAAACTGAAATGCTAATACCGCAGTTTGCCTGCTTACACCTAACAAATCACTTAATGGCGCCATTATTGGCATGGTAAGGGCAGCTTGTCCGGAACCGGAAGGCAAAAATAAATTAATGGCGGATTGCACGAAAAACATCAACTCTACCGACAGAATTTTGGAGGACCCTTCCGCAAGACCGGACAATGAAAACAATACTGTATCAATTATTTTCCCGTCCGTAGCTACGATGAGTATGCCTTTGGAAAATGCAATTACCAGAGCTGCAGTCATCATGTCCCTGGCGCCATCTACAAAAGCCTGGGCATAAGTATTTGGGGATAATCTTCCCATAAAAGCAGCAACAATACTGATCAAAATAAACAACCCGGAAATTTCATTTATGTACCAATCCCACTGCGAAACACCAATAACTAAACCGATTAATCCGGCTATAAAAATAACAACAACAAATAGTTTTTTATTATCAAAATTATGGGACGGCATAGTGAGATCCTCAGTATCACGCTTCTGATCAATCCTGAATACCGGGCTCCTTTTTGGGTCTTTATCGAGCCTTGTCAAATACCACAACATAAACAGAACTGCAATGGTAGTAAAACATGCCCATACCAATAGTCTGTATTCCCATCCGCTGAAAGGAGGGAGCTCAGCTATGCCCTGTGCAATACCAATCGTAAATGGATTGCTAAATGCCCCCGCAAAACCAGCCCCGGCGCCTACAAATGGAATATAAATGCCTACAAGCGAATCATATCCCAATGATAAACCCAATGGAATGGTTATGAGTACAAAAACCAGGACCTCTTCACTCATACCAAAAGTGGCCCCTGCCAATGAGAACAGAACGATCAAAAAAGCCACCATTACTTTTTTCATTTTTGGATATTGACGTGTAAAGTCAATGATCTTTTTCAGGCCTGCATTTATGGCATCCGTCTTATTGATTACCGAAAAAGCTCCTCCAACCAAAAGCACAAAACCAACTATTTGGGCTGCGGAGATAAAACCCTTGATAGGGGCTTTTAAAAAATCAAAAAAGCCTTGTGGCGCCGGTTCAATTTCATGATAACTTCCAGGTACTAACACCTCTCTTCCATTTACTACATCCCTCTCAAATTCACCGGCGGGAATAATCCAGGTAAGGATCACGAAGATCAATAAAATGGTTGAAACGATTATAAGTGTGTCTGGAAGTTTAAATTTCATTTCTTAAGGGGAAATTTTTCTCCGGGCAAATATATATCCAACACGATTCCTTTGGTACCTAAAAGGCCATTTTCTGATGTATCTATTTTCGGATTAGTATTTTTGAATACTAAAACCTGCGATACTCCGACCACTTCTGCAGTATCCTTGTCCACCAGAATGGCAGTAGACTCATCTATTCCGATACCCAATATTTCAGGATGTTCAGCAATCGCGCTGATTAAACGATTATGCCGGCTTCTTTTTACAAAATGCTGATCAATTATTGCATTTTCCACGAAGCCCAGGCCTTGCTTTAGTTCGATATTGTTAGCCTCAATATTTCTGAAATTGCTGCTATATTCAGGATGCTTCAATTCCTGTTTTCCTCGCTGGGACACCCAAGTCAGATCAAGTCAAAAAGTCGGACCAGGTATTTCTGTTCATCACTATTAATGATGGTCTTTTCTATAGTTTGATTCGATTCCTTCAGGCTGACCTTGATGTTAAAAATGGTTTTGGCAATGTCTATGGCCTTTTCAGCACTAATGCTTGCATTCTTACTATAAAGTTGTCGTTCAAGTTCTTTATAAACCTTGTATGCGGCAAACGAAAGGCATATATGCGCTTCAATTCTTCTTTGTACACGATGGTATATTGGCCTGATCTTTAAGTCATGCTTTGAAATCCTGAAGGCTTTTTCAATTTTCCACAGTTGCCGATAGCTGTCCATT
>DNTA01000327.1 GCA_003500135.1 Cytophagales bacterium
CGTTCGGTTTGTTCCCCGGTTTCATCCACGGCGATCACAAAACAGCGGCTCATGTTGTCCTCATAGATCTCTCCCCTGGTCGTGCAGCTTAATGATGCTATTGGGCCATAGACCACTTTTTCATAGGCGTGGATATTTCCTTTTTCGTCCTGGCCTGTCGTGCTGCTGGTGATCATGCCACGACTTTGTAATTCTCTAAATGCCAGGTAGGCTTCTTCTCTCATGCCGTCCAGGTCCTCGAGGCAGATCAGTTTGTGTTGAAGGTCCTTGGTGCCATAGTTGTAAAAGCTGCCCTCTGTTACCCTGGTAAAATGCTTTCGATCTTCATGGGGAATAAAGCTGCTGACCTTGGTGAGTAAGTGGGTTTTGCCGCTTCCGGTGGTTCCCTGGATCAGGGCATGGAGCGTGTCGGGCATCTTGTAACTCGAGGCAATGCAGAACAAAAATATCCGGTTGTTTTCTTCACCCGTAACGCCAGCTTTACCAATCAGGTCATTAAATCGGTTAATCAGGTTGGGTTTGCCCAGGAACGTTTTACACTTGGCGTAATCCTGGATTTTAACAATCGGCTTTTCTTCTTCCCTGGATTCAGGATCAAGTTCGTTTTCCCTGTAAGTTTCCAGTTTATCGGTTAGCTCGTTCAGGTCGATCTCAATCAAGTCTGCTCTCAGTCCCAGTTTTTCTGCTGCTTCCCTGGCAATCTTTTCCACCTGCTTATCTTCAAACAAGTCCGGCTTGCTGCGGTGCCTCAGATTGTTGTTATGGTTTCTAATTGTCAGGCTTACCCTCATGCTGTCTAAATCCTTTCGCAATCCACCGAGGATCTGGTATTGGGCTGTGCTGGTGGCATAGGTGATTTTGTTGGGGTTTGATGTGTTTATTTGTTGAGTTGTTGATCTGGTTATTTGTTTGTTGGATTCCTTTTTCTTTTCATCAGAGTTTTTCTCAGTTGTATTTTCTGATGAAAAAGAAAATGCTTCTATTTCTTTTCTGGATTCCAGTAGGTGGGTGAAGATTTCCGGTTCGTGGCTGATGGATAAACTATTAATGTCCTCGCCTTCCGGTGTCTCGACCTGGGATATTTTCACTTTTGGTTTTAGCTTCTGGATGATAGCTGCATTCTTTTTTACTCCTTCCTTTCCGGCTTTGTCTCCATCAAAAAAGAGGATGACCTCTTTGAGGTTTTCCAATGATTTGATTACTCCCTGGTGTTCGTCAGTCAAGCCGTTAGTTCCATAACATGCTAATAGCTCATACTCATTGGTAATCCCAGGGATCAGCAACAAAGTCGCCGTATCAATGATGGATTCAGTTAGGATTAACCTGGTTGTTTCCGGTTTGGGATAGTTGGGGTAAAGACCTTGACGATTTTGAAGGTAATAGTGCCTGCTCGCCGTGGCGAGATGATTGGATTTCTTATCGTCAGTTTCCCTGAAGTACATGCCCACGATCTGGCCATCTTTGTTTTTTAATGGGAACACCAGGCAGCCTTTACCAAAAGCGGTGTGACCAGTATTTGCCTTTTTGATCAATCCATATTTCAAAGCACTTTCGACCAGGTATTTGTTTTCCCTCTGGTAAAACGATCCCGCATTGTAGCCAACCTCGATGCCTTTCTGTGTGGGGGTGGCCTGGGTTAGATTTCGACTTTGTAAATATTCCTTTCCTGCTTTACTGGTCCTCAGGCCATTTTCAAAGTAGCGGAATACCTTGGTGAGTAGGGCAATTCGGGATAGTGTTTCCTTTTCCCCGATGGATCGGGGCTGGCTATGAACTTCAGGCACTTTTTGCTTGCCATTTGTTGGCTGGTGGTTTGCCCATTCCTTTAGTTTCATGATGGCCTCATGGGTATTCAGCTTCAATTTCTTTTCGGTAAGCCCGATAATATCCATGGTTCCGACATTACACTTGGAGCTAAAACAGGTGCAGATATTCTTCTCTTTGCTAAACTGCAAGCTTGGCGTTTTATCATCATGGAATGGGCACAGGGCTTTGCCTTGCTTATCTACCCGGATATCCAGGCGGTCGGCTACTTCGAGGATGCTTAGGCGGGTTTTGAGGTCTTGGATTTCCATAGGATAAAAAAGTTTGTTTTTTCTTCCCTGTTCATTTATTACCCAAAACTATAAGATGTGACTAATTCAAACAAATATTTGTGGCTTTTTTGTTTAACTTATGAACGGTATATTTGCCTTATCCGTTAATTAAGTGATTTTTAACACCATAAATGACTCAATCATGGCAAGTTTCGGCAAAAAACTAAGGGAATGCAGGGAGAACAAAAGCCTATCACAATCTGAGGTGGCAAAGCTTTTGGGAACCAATCATTCCATCATAGGCAAGTATGAGCGTGACGAAGTAAAGCCAACTATTGACGTGGTGAAAAAACTGGCCGATACCCTGGATACTACTGTGGGTTATCTACTTGGTGAGTCGCAAGACCAGAATATCCTCAAAGACCCTAGCATGCTAAAGCGACTCAATGATATTATTTCCTTCCCTTCTGAAGACCGTGAGCATATCCTTTACACACTCGATGCGCTGATCAAAAATGTAAAGCTTAAAAGTCTGTAATGTAAAAAGCCCGGACTTGCCGGGCTTCTTGTTTATCATTATTCAATTCACATTATTTAACCCTTTTGAATACATAGTTTGTGTAATTGCTTTCCTGTATTATTGAGTCTCCATTAAAAATGAAGCAACTGTTGGTGAACAGTGCTGGGCGTAACTTTGGCACTTTCTTTTTGGATTTAGTATTCCGTGTGTATGACTTGGAGGAATTAAATATCAGCATATCACACCTATATCTCCATGTGCCTGAATCAATAACGTTTAGTCCCGTATGAGACCAGGAATTGTAAACATATAATGAGTCTTCTTTATTCAAAATAATGTGTGCCTTTATGTATTTTGTGTTACTCTCATACCTATCCCCTTCATAAATTTTTGGGCTATGAGAGTAAAAGGTATTATACATTAAGATCAATAGTAAAAAGCTTAATAGTTTCATCACTGATTATTTTCAATCCATTCTTGTCTTGTTTGACGTTCTTTTTCCGATGGCTTGTCTTCAACTCTTGCTGGATCAGAATTAGCAACCTCTTTATTTTCATCAGTTAAATGTTCTGACTCATGAACTGCTGTTGCATTTATTTCTCCTTCAGCTGATCCTGTGTGCGGCATATCACTATATTGATCCGCTTCAGATGACCGTAAGTCATCCTCTGTTAATCCATTAACTTTTATAATATCTCCATTTTCTGTAACTGTATAAGCGTCTTTCATGCTAACTTTTTCACCATCCATTTCAGCAGTAGAAACTGTAACTACATTGTTGGATTGAGAAGCATCTCCAGCAATTTTACCCCATTTCCCTTCACCATCTTGTAAAACCAAAAGCTTATCGGTAAGCTGCATCTTTACTATCTCTTTTTTGTTGAGTAACATTTGAACTTGGCCCTGACCAGTTTTTGTCTTCTGCATTGCTGTTACCATTCTCTTTGTCCCTCGACGAATCGCACCCTTTGAGTAACTTAAGCTTCCATCACTGTTTTTTGTAACTCCCTTAATTTTTTTCCCATCTGGGTCAATAAAAATTAATGGATTATTTGCAACGTAATTATATGGAGACAGATTTAAATACTTATCGGCATATGGGTCAAGATTGTGCCACCTTCCTAAAGAAGGATTATAAAACCGAGCACCATAATCATATAAATCTAGTCCCAAGTCCGTTTGCAGTTCCTTGCCGTTATA
>DNTA01000320.1 GCA_003500135.1 Cytophagales bacterium
ATATAGTCCAGAACTTAATCCTATTGAAAGAGCATGGTGGTATATGAGGAAGAAAATCACTCACAACCGATATGTGAAAACACTAAAAGAAAGAAAAGTTGTTTTCTGGAAAATGTTCTCTCATTTTCAGCAACCAAATGATGAATTATTGAGAGTTTGTGAAATTAATTATTAGACTTTATATAAAAAGTGTGTGACAGAAATGATTCATACTGAATAGGTTTTGGATCAGTTTTAGAAAACAAAAAAACCCGGCAGGAGCGGGTTTTGCTTTTTGATGATCTGAACTTTAAGTGCGCACGAGAGGAGTCGAACCTCCACGCCCAAAAACGGGCACCAGGCCCTCAACCTGGCGCGTCTACCAATTCCGCCACGTGCGCATGAATCGGCCACTCAAAAGGGAGCGCAAATATAATAGGATTTGGCGAAGCCGCCAATCGAATTTTGAATATTTTATCGATTTATCCTTAGTATCAATCCACCGCTTAGATCACCCTGTAATATAGGAACGGAAGTGCTTACACCAAGGCCCGTACTTGGCCCTCCAGGGCCTATACCCACATATCCTCCAACGCCATTAAAATACATAGGCATCAGTAACCTCCCTTGCAATCGAATACCTACCACATCATTAAAAAACAACTTTACACCTCCTCCAAGGGCAATAGAAAACCTGGACGAACTGTTTATTTCGTTATCAGGATTAAAATGTGTCCACCCCAAAGAAAATAATCCAAAAGGCTGTACCGGGCCATCTTTGAACATTCTTAGCCCGGCAAATTGAAAATAACCTATAGATAAATCAAACTGATCAGCAGGGAAATCAGATTCATAAACCGCAAACGGTCTCCATTCCGCTGTGGTAGACATCCTTGAATAACTAAACTCAAATGTGGTCATCGGAATTGGACTATAACTTATAATACCGCCATAATTCATGTTATCCTGAACCTTGAGATCTCCCTGGATAAAATTTACTTTGCCGCCAAACTGATAACCTACCATTGGGGTTATTTCTATGGTTTGGCCAAAGCTAAAGGCAGCAATTAACAAAACGAGTAGTGTGCTGGTAGTTTTTTTCATATCCCCTTAAGTTTGACCTTAAATTAGACATTTATTTCACAAAGTACATCAGAAAAATAACCTCTTTCATCCTGAAAACTTTGTTTTATTTTTAGGCCTGCCGCACTTAAAAGCGCCTTAATACCGGTAAAATCATACTTTTGGGAAATTTCGACATGAATCGGTTCTGATTTATCAAAATGAATGGCCACACCTAATGCCTCAATGCGAACTTCCTGCTTTTCCGAACTGATCAGAAAGCTCTCGCAATTTCCTTCAACCGGGTGGTAGTGCTGGAAATGCCTAAACCTGTTTAAATCAAACTGTCCTCCCAATTCCCTGTTTATTCTCGCCAATACATTTTTGCTAAATGCCTCCGAATGACCATGAGGATCACTATATGCCTGTAGTATCACATCAGGGTCTTTTTTTAGGTCGAATCCGATCAGTAGTTGATCCTCATCGTTCATTCTGTTCCTTATATCATTTAAGAAATTCAATGCTTCCTTTTTAGGGAAATTGCCAATGTTACTTCCCAATAGCAGAATTACTTTGTTCTCTTTATCTTCCTGTAGGGACTCCAATGCCGAAAAATACTCACCATGCAACACTTCAACATTCATTTGTGGCCAGCGATCGAGTATATCCGCTTCCAGTTTGGTTAGAATATTGTGGCTGATGTCTATGGGTACATAAGAAAAACGGACATTCTTCTTCAGAAAATGCTGGAGCAATATTTTGGTTTTCAACCCGTCACCGGCGCCAAGTTCTACCAGCTCAAATGAGTCTCCATTCCCTGAAAAATGATGCATCAGTTCATCCTTGTAGGTTTCAAGGATTTCAAATTCGCAGTTGGTCAGGTAATATTCCGGCATTTTCATGATTCGCTGGAATATTTTGTCGCCCTCAGCGTCATAGATATATTTTGAGGATAAGTACTTTGGCTTTGCGGTCAGCCCTTCCAGTACATCCTTTCCAAATTCCTCCATTTATTCAATGTCTTTTGCTAAACGTATACCGGTAAACTGCCATCTCAGGTAAGGGTGGAAAAAGTTTCGATAACTGATCCGGATATGGTTTTGTGGTGTGGCACAAGAACCTCCCCTAAGCACCATTTGGTTCATCATAAACTTACCATTATATTCACCAATGGCCCCCGGCGCCTTTTTATACCTGGGGTAAGGCAAATAGGCGCTGTTTGTCCATTCCCATGTATTGCCGAGCATATCATGAAGCTGACTGGTCTGATAAGGGTGTAAAATGCCGCGATCAACAAAGTTATCCTGATTGGTTGCCGATTTATGCAACTTCCTGCAGGACGTTTCCCATTCAAACTCTGTAGGCAAGCGCAAACCGGCCCAGTGGGCATAAGCATCAGCTTCGTACAGACTTACATGCGTCATGGGGGCATTTTCATCGACAGGTTTGAGCCCCGCAAGTGTATACTCGTGCCAGGCGCCATCGATATTGTGCCAGTAAAGCGGAAACGTAACCTCGTTTTCATTGATCCAGTCCCATGCATCGGAAAGCCACAAATGGTGCTGGCTGTAACCTCCGTCGCGCATAAAATCAAGATATTCCCCTTTGGTGATCAGCCGGTTGGCTAAACCGAATTTATGCAGGAAAACCTGGTGTGCAGCAAGTTCATTATCATAGCAAAAACCTTCACCTTCAAAGCCAATTGGATAAACACCTTCGTCGGAAATATCGAATCTTAGTTCACCCGGATCGTCAGCTTTGGGTATTCTTATACTGTCGTCGTAGGCAGGAAACAGCGGGTAACTACCTAAAATATACTTAATGTCGGTCATTAGAAGTTCCTGATGTTGCTGCTCATGGTTGATGCCAATCAAAAGAAGCCCCTCCACTTCTTTACTGCAACCATTTTCAAGAAACTCCATCATATGCTCATCAACATATTTGCGGAACTGATAAATCTCTTCCACACCCGGGCGGGTAAGGTTGCCTCTCATGGGTCGTTGCCACCTTTCTCCCATACTGATATAATAGCTGTTGAATAAAAAAGCATATTCCGGATGAAAAGGCTTATAGCCCTTCATGTATTTATGGAGTATGAACTCTTCAAAAAACCAGGTAGTATGGGCAAGGTGCCACTTGGGCGGGCTTACATCTACTATGGGTTGCGCTACATAGTCCTCGGTACGCAGGGGAGCACAAATCTTCTCGGTTTGATTACGTGTGTCGGCAAAATGCTCAGCTAACAAACTAGCGTTGGTAGTTACAATCATTAAGCGCCTTGGTTATTGGTTTGTCCAAGCAATTTGTGAAATATATTTGGAAATCAATAGATAAACTGTCGTATAAATAACCAACTGGCCGCAAAAGTGAATTGTTTGTCCTCCCTAATGCTTATTTCGTCCTTTTTTCTTACATAACGGCTACTTATTATGAAAAAATGGTCAAATTTGTGCTTTTAATCTGATTTCAACCAGCATTTTATAAAGGATTAGCAGAATCAATTTAGCCATGCGTATTACTTTTTTAGCCGTCCTTATGAGTTTAGGGGTATTCTCCGGCTCAACTATTTTGGCACAGGACCTGAACAAGGGGCTTATTCTCCACTATCCATTTAATAAAAACGCCAATGACATTGTTCACGATAATATGGGCGAGGTACACGGAACCAGAATAGAAGAAGGTAGATGCGGTGATAAAGCCTATTATTTCGATGGCAACTCATCTTATATCGAGTGTGGTAACCCCGACGTATTAAACCAGGACTATTCGGGAATGACGCTGGCGGCCTGGATTAAGCCCGAAGAGTATTCAGCAAAAATATTGGGCACGATCATGGCAAAATGGGCCTTCGACCCTGAAAAAGATCATTTCGGCATGTGGATAAATAGCAGCTACCGCATCATTACCGCCTTCAGCTCAGCATTTGAAATGGAAAATGGCGCCTTTAGCAATACGCACCTCATGCCCAATAGCTGGTACCACGTGGTAGCGACCTGGAACCGCAACCGCGAAGTAAAAATCTATATCGATGGGGTATTGGACAATGTAGGTCAGCAAACCGGGCGAGGCCTCAATATTCAATCTGATGCCTCATTAAAGATTGGCCGTCAGGTGATAAAGCGTAGCAGGCCGTTTAAAGGACATATTGATGATGTTCGGATATATGGCCGCACACTAAGCGAAAGCGATGTGAAAGCCCTTTATGATATGGGAAAAGAAATTTGCGAACGGATTTTTGTTAATGGTTCTGTCCTGGATAAAAATACAAATGACCCTGTACCCAGTGAAGTGGTATTTGAAGATATGGAAACCGGCAAAGTGATCAGAAGAGTACCTGCCAAAGGAGATTATGCTTATTACGAAGCTATTTTACCTATGGACCGGAAAGTGGCATTTTATGCAGTAGCCGAAAACTACCTTTCGGAAAACCAGAATATTAATACCGGCGACTATGAAATGGAACAAACCATATCGCAAGACCTGTACCTGGTACCATTTGAAGTAGGTGAATCACTACGCCTCAACAACATCTTTTTTGATTTTGCCAAAGCTAGTCTGCGGCCCGAATCCCATGCCGAACTCAACAGGATCTTACCTTACTTCCAGCAGTTCCCTAACTTGCAAATAGAACTAGCAGGACATACTGATGCCATTGGTTCTGACGAGGCCAATCAGAGACTTTCAGAAGACCGCGCCAACTCGGTGAGAAGTTACCTGCTGTCACAAGGTGTGCCCGCCGAACAAATTGTAGCCCGTGGATATGGTGAAAAGCAACCCTTGGCGACAAATGATACCGATGAAGGCCGCCAAAAGAACCGGCGTGTTGAATTTGTTATCTTATCAAAATAGAGGAAAAACCCTCAATAAACCACATTTACGCCTCTTATATAAAAAAGGAATATTTCTTTCGAATATTTGAACTCATCAGGCAAAATATACGTTGATCACGTAAGGTGGCCTGCGCCTAGTTTGATTACAAACCAGAAAATCCCATTATATGCAAATAACAGTTGTTGATGATCGCGATACCATAAATTCATTTCACGAAGTAAACAAGTTAGTTTACGCCAATGATCCGAACTTTGTGATGCCCTTACGGCAGGAAATCGAAGACATCTTCAACCCCAAAGCCAATCCTTTTTTCGAACATGGCAAAGCAATACGATGGATACTCAAAAATGAAAACGAGGTGATCGGACGGGTTGCTGCTTTTATTAATTTCGAAAAAGCCGGTGGATTCGACGTTCCCACAGGTGGTATGGGGTTTTTCGAATGTATTGACGATATGGAAGCGGCATTTCTGCTGTTTGACACCTGCGAAAAATGGCTTTCAGAACAAGGCATGGAAGCTATGGAAGGACCAATCAACTTTGGTGAAAACAACAACTACTGGGGATTATTGGTGGAAGGCTTCATTCCACCGTCGATGGGCATGAACTATAACCCTCCCTACTACACCCGTTTTTTCCAGGCATATGGTTTTGAGGAGGAATACAGCCAGTACACCAACCATTTTGATATTAACAAGCCACTCCCTGAGCGCTTTAGAAAAATTGTGACCCGGGTTTTCGATAACCCCTCCAACCGGTTTGAGCACTTTAAACCCGCCGAAATAGACCGGTTTATTGATGACTTTGTGGAGATTTACAATAAAGCATGGGTACACCACGAGAATTTTAAAGCCATACAACCCGAATACGTTCGGCTTAGCTTCGAACAAATGAAACCGATCATGGTCCCCGAAATGATTTGGTTTGCTTATGTCGATGGCAAGCCCGCCGGTTTCATGGTTAGCGTTCCAGATGCCAACCAGATCATCAGGCACCTCGATGGCAAACTAAACTGGTGGTCGAAGCTTAAGTTTTTATGGTATAAATGGAATCATGCGATAGACCGTGTGCGCGTGATCATTATGGGTGTATGCCCTGAATATCAAAAAAAAGGTATTGAGTCGGGCCTGATTGTCAAAGCTTTTGATAAAGTAAAAGAAATGGGCGGTTACCGGGAAGCAGAACTATCGTGGGTGGGCAGCTTCAATCCTGCCATGATGTCGATACACAAAGCTTCAGGCGCTACACTTGGCAAAAAGCACGTGACCATGAAAAAGTATTTCGGCGACATACAACTAAAACGAAACACAGAAACTGCCGAACCATCAGAAAGCGAACTGGTGCTGGATTAAACGGCGAGACCGTTTCAGGACCTGAGCCACAGGTAATAGATATATGCCGCATAGAGCAATAAAAGCAGGGCGCCACCGGTTCGTCGTATCCTGCCATATTTTCCTACCACCTGGAAGATCACGATTAATGTGGCAGAAAAAATAATGACCAGCACATCCATATTGTTGATTTGGTCAAAAGGCAAGGGCTGAATAACGGCACTAAGACCTAAAATCCAGAGAATATTAAATATGTTACTCCCCACTACATTGCCTACGGCCATGTCGGCCCTGCCTTTTCTGGCTGCCACCGCTGAAGTAATTAGGGCTTCCTCAGA
>DNTA01000322.1 GCA_003500135.1 Cytophagales bacterium
TGATTACGACTGATGTTCCCGGCTGTCGAGAAACGGTGGAGGAAGGAGTTAACGGTTTTTTTGTTCCCAGTCGCAATTCCGAGGCACTTGCGCAGGCAATGCTTCGCTTCATAACGCAGCCGGAACTGATTAGGACAATGGGAGTCGCAAGTCGTTCCCTAGCCGAGCAACGATTCAACGCTGAAGTGATCAGCACGCAGATGATTGATTGCTTATTTGATTGTAATTTCCAGGATGTTTTATCAGGAAGTCTTGAAAAGTGAGAATTTTCTCTCAAGGTCAAGTCACGAGGAAAATTTTACCGCAGGTATATGATTGATATTCAACGGATAAAATTTTCAAAAAACTACTATGTTAGGCTAAATTTCCTATGTTAAGGACCCCGGCATTTTCCAGAAGAAATGGGCATGTTAAACCAATATAATGACATTTTTCTGATGTTTTATTGATCTATTTTGTCCAACATTTATAGTATTTTGATATCATAAAGTCCATATCAAATAACTCTTTAACTCTCTGCCTTGATTGTATTTTCCGTATATTCCACTTATAAGGATTTTTCTTCTTTTCAAGTAGAGCTAAAATGATTGACTCGGCTAGGGCTCCCGAGTTTTTTGAAGGGACAATCCAGCCAGTCTTACCAATTATGAAAGCCGCATCGCCTACATCAGTCGAGACACAAGGTGTACCACATGCCATGGCCTCACAAAGAACATTTGGGAAAGCTTCAGTCGTACTGGGAAGCACATGTAGATCTATGGTGTTCATTATTGCGGGTATATCTAAGCGTTTATCCAGTAAGAAAACATCATCTTTAAATGATTTTTCCTCTAAAGACTTAGCCAATTTTTGATTTTTCCAGTTTATTTTGTTGCCTACCAGTATACACTTGAAAGAGACCCCTCTGTTTTTAACAATTTCTAGAGCTTCAATCAGATAAAGATGCCCCTTTACGGGATGGTATCTACCAACAAATCCGATGATAATATCATCTTTATCGAGATATAATTCATTACGAAGGTTCATTGCAGAACATGTATCAATACTGAATTTGGTAAGCGAGTAACCATTATGAATTATTATACATTTGTTTTTATCATAGCCAGCTTTAACATGCTCATTAAGAGCTGAACGTGCACAAAAAATAACTGAACTGGGAATAACGCAGCTGAGTTTTGCGCATATTTTACTCACCATTATGGTTGTTCTTTTCAAATGCCCAACACCTAATGATGAGTGATGAATATTCCAAAAAATTTTTCCAACCCCGGCAAAGTATGAGGCGATCCCACCGAGAAGATTAGCGTGATACATCCAAGTTTGAACCACATCAGGAGATATGCTGCGAATCATTTTAACTAGCCTATAAATAACTAAAGGATTAGGTTTTTTTAATGATAAATGTAAAGTAAGTACCTTAACTCCACATTCCTCTAGCAAAGGCCCATATTTACCTTCATCGGTTAAAGATATAACAACATGGCGACACGGTAAATCAGCGTTACAGAGACGATACAAGACGTTCTCCGCTCCTCCGTCACCTAATCCAATAATAATGTGTAATATTGTTAAATGTACTGTCATAAACCCCATCCAAATACTGGGTGACCAAGCCGAGAGATGTAGAAGTATACAGTAAAGAAAATAACCATAAAAACAAAAATCTTTCTTCGCAAACCGCTCAATTCAAGACTGGCAAGTAACACTATAATGATGGTACTCTCAAATATTCGTCCACTTACTTCCAAAAAGAAATATGTTACACAATAAAAAACCAGCATAGCAATAGCAAACGTATACTTTTTACAGAATACGCTACCCTGCAGCACATAAAGAAAGAGCGTTAACGCCCAAAATATAAAACCTAGACCACTGACACTAGTAAAGCCAACACCATATAAACCTCCTTGACGTGCCCCTAAAATAACGGCGGCCACTGTAATGGTTAAGCCAAGTGCAAAGGTCAAAATACATATACTTGCTACTCGTAAGTCCAAAGCAAATCGTGCCTTCTCAAAAATTTTCACAGATAACAACAAAAAAAGAATGACAAAAAATGAAGAATGAATGAGTGGAGTTAAAAGAAAAAGGATAAACCGAAGAGACGATGATTTACCAAAATACGCTAAAACAAATAATGATATTGCCAACCCTTGCCGTAGGTGTACAATGTGGTTTTTGATGACCGTTGGAAAAAATAGTATTAATAGAAGAAAAAATAAGAACCTTGAGTCAATTCTCAACACAGAGTAGGCAACGAGTGTAGCGGAGAACCAAATGATAATCCGAACAACATTGGCTGGGTCAAAAATTTGATATAAGATTATGTTTATGAGCAACCAAATAGGCTCATTGACAATTAGTGATATTAAACCAAAGGATCCATATTTTAAAAATAAGGAGTAAGAATTATATGCATAAATAAGATACCACTCTCGATCTTTAATGGATTCAATTGGAACACCAAAAGATAAAAACAGGCCATATCCCACCGAAATGAAAATAATGATAATCTGATAATGAGATGTTTTTATAGATGCAGCCATAACTACTTACTTGGAAGATATTGGGTATAGCAATAATAATTACTTTGTAACCATTGTTTATTCGCTTAGCGATCCAGAATAGAGTTAACGTTGATAAAGATCAATGTGCCAGAAATTTTTTCCCGCAGGCCGACCACTATTTGTAAAACAGAATTTTATGAAAAACTCTGATTGTAGATGAAAATTAATTTTAACGATTTTTTCACATCATCCCAAGTGCCGTAAGATACTTATTAGCAGCTTTTTCCACCGAAAACTGAGAGGCTCTTAATACCACATCAGGATGAGATTCTTCATGTAGGGTAAGATACATTGCCTCGGCAAGCCCGGCGAAGTCGCCAACGGGAACTAATCGACCCCATACCCCTTGTTCAAGTATTTCCGCCGGACCAGAAGGGCAATCAGTTGAAACGATAGGAAGACCACAGGCCATAGCTTCAAGGATAACATTACCAAATCCTTCCCAGGACGATGATAGTACAAAAAGTGAAGAGCATTGCATCCATTCTCTTGGATTATCGACAAAACCAGGAAGAAGTATTTTATCAGAAATATTTAATTTTTGTATTAACTGCTCCAGTGCGTTACGCTGTTCACCTTCGCCCATAATTACCAAGCGGGCTTGATATTTTGTGAGTAATTTAGCAAAGGCATAGATCAAAGTAGTAAAATCTTTTTGGGGGGTAAGTCGGCCAGCAGATAAAATGACCGGTGGTTGATCATCTCCGAACCATGGGTGTAAAGTGATTCGATTAGTGTGTGGTGGAAATGAATAATTTATTACAACCGGGTTATAAATTACATCAATCTTTTCTCGACTGATATTTGTAATCATAGATAGCTCATCAGCAACACCTTTTGAAACTGCCACTATACCATGCGTTTTGGGATACATTAAGCGCATTGCAAATGGAAGCCATTTTTCTCGACGCAACCAACTAACTGTCTTGAGTAGTGAATTCAGTGTGTTGTGTTCAGAAACTACGAGGCGAATTTCCGAGCGTGCAATATAGTTAGCAAATATGGCTATGATGTTAGCATGAACCATTGCTGAAAGCAGAGCATTGGGTTTTGCTCTTCGCAGATAACGGACGAGACCCGGCAAACTTGTTGTTACTCTCCGTGAATCCAGGTCGACAATAGCTACTTCTTCGGAAACATCTTTAATATATGAACCATCTGCTTTTCCAACAACAAGATCAACATAATAGCCGGAAGATACAAATGCATTTGCAAGTGTGACCATTACCCGTTCAGCACCGCCGCCGCGAAGCGATGGAATATATATTGCGATACGATTTTTCATATTATTATTCTAAGGCATATTTTATTTTAAATTTAAAGAATATTATATAAATAAAATCTTTCTTTTCCTTATCTTTTAAAGATTATTATTTTAGAAATATATAATCAATCAGCAGTATCGTGTAACTGTTGCCTATTTAATCCAAGATATTTCTTGCAATATAGAGCTAAATAAAAATAATATATCACTAGTGTCCGGTTAAT
>DNTA01000062.1 GCA_003500135.1 Cytophagales bacterium
TAATTATTAGACTTTATATAAAACCGCAAACGCTACGGATTGAAGTGTTGCCATCCCTGGGCTTTTAACGGGAATACCTGATTATTTTTAGTAACAAGGTTTAAGCCCTGCTTTGAATCGGTGGCATAGCCTATAAAATGTATGTCGGGGTGCTTTTCCAGTTTTTTATGATCTTCCTGCGAAATCGTAAAAAGAAGTTCATAGTCTTCACCTCCGTTTAATACACAAGTAATCGGATCGAGATTAAATTCGACCGCGGTATCATAGGTCTGTTTGTCGATAGGTAGTTTATCTTCATAAATAGTAAAGCCAACTCCAGATTGTTGAGCCAGGTGCATGATCTCAGAAGCCAGGCCATCAGATATATCAATCATGGCTTTGGGCGCCACCTCTTTTTCTGCCAATTCATGGATAATATCCATTCGGGCAACAGGTTTAAGCTGACGCTTTACTACAAACTTATAACTGTCCAGTTTGGGTTGCATGTCAGGGTTGGCCAAAAACTCCTGCTTTTCGCGATTGAGGATTTGCAAACCTACAAAAGCGCCACCAAGGTCACCGGTGGCACATAATATGTCGGCCTTTTCTGCATTTTTGCGCAGCGCGACTTTATCCTTGTCCACAGTGCCTATAGCCGTAACAGATATAACCAATCCCGAAGCAGAGGAGGTAGTGTCTCCTCCTACAAGGTCTACCTTGAAATCTTCGCATGCATGCCGGACCCCATTATAAAGGCGCTCGACTGCTTCTACAGAAAAGCGGTTGCTCAACCCAATATTCACAGTGATCTGTTTTGGGGTGGCATTCATGGCAGCCACATCGGAAATGTTGATTGAAACCGCTTTGTAGCCGAGGTGTTCGAGTGGATAGTAGGACAGATCAAAGTGAATGCCCTCCAGCATCATATCAGTTGTAACCACTTCAAAGTAGACGCCCCGGTCGATTACTGCAGCATCATCTCCAACACCTAAAAAAGTGTCGCCATGCGTTTTACCAAAAGGGCCGGTTATTTTATCAATCAATCCAAACTCGCCAAGGCTCGAAATTTCAGTGCGTTGTTCTTTATCCGACATATGCTTCTTAATTCAGGGTGCAAATTTAGGAAATGATTGATAGAATCAAGCCAATGATGTGCAGAGATGTGAAACTTCAAACAATTCGCAACCTTTTCGGGTGAATTAAGTTTTGATGTTATGTATTGATATTTGCATCAATTTGCTTTTATTTTGTATGTTCAATCACGGGGTAAGATATGATCAAAGTAACAGATAAGGCCAAAGCAAGGATAATGGAGCTTAGAAATGAGGAAGGGCATTCCGACAAGCACAACGTACGGGTATCGGTAAAAGGTGGCGGTTGCTCAGGCTTAATGTACGACCTTGATTTTGACGATCAACTCAAAGACGACGACAAAGTATATGAAGATAAAGGGGTTAAAATTATTGTAGACAAAAAAAGCCTACTGTATTTGTTAGGTACAACCCTTGAATTTTCTGATGGATTAAATGGTAAGGGGTTTCAATTTATTAACCCAAATGCTTCCCGCACCTGTGGTTGTGGAGAAAGTTTCGCGGTATAAGATCAATCAAAAATATTGAATATAAACCCGCTAATAAGCGGGTTTTTTCGTTATTTACACCCATAAATTCCTGCCGTCAAAGCACTGCTGATTAGGTTATTGATCGAGAAAGCATTAGTTTTGTAATATCACGAAAGCAAAGGCGCCTTCTCTTTAGGAATACCCGTGTTAATTATTTCTATCCAGTCGATCCTGGCTTCATAGTGAAATGGCCTGGCAGCTAAAATTTTATAGTACTGTTTCAGAAAAATTGCATTTCGAAACGGTGACATGGTTTCATTTAAAAAAACAATATGGCAAGATCTCAAAACAGTTTTATCAAGAAACAAAAGGCACAGAAGAAACGAAAAAAGAAGGAGGAGAAGTTCAAGAAGAAAATGGAAAAGAAGAATCAGGATACCAGCGGCGCTCTGGAAGATATGATGGCCTATGTTGACGAATTTGGCAATATTCTTTCCGAACCGCCTGAAGAATCTGATGAATCAGAGAAAAAAGCCGAAAATGATAATGAGAAATAGTACCGGATAAAAAAACCAGTATGATTAAAAATAAAATAATGCTCCAGGCTGTTCAGTCTGGAGTTTTTTTGTGCATTCCTAACAATTGTCAGTTTGTATCTGTGCCTTTCTGATATCTTTGAGTTTTGATTGTTGTATAAAAGCTTTTATTCCTATGAGGCAATTCTTTCTTTTATTTTCGCTATTGGCCGCAAGCTATTTAGCATTTGCTCAATCCGATGAACCTTTTGGCCACTATTATGACCTTGATGGCAACTTATTATTGTATAAGGCTGATCATAAATATGCTCCGGAAACCAAGTTTGATGAATACTTTGTGCAGTCGGAACATACTCAACCGGCGTTCTACTACGATCTTAAAGGAGAAAAGCGCCATATAGAACTGAGTGGTACCGTGGATAAGGATTGGATCAAATATGAGGTGGATAATTTAGGTAAAACCAAAAAATTGAGACCTGGAGAATGCACTGCACTAGTGGTACAAAAGGATTCATTTGCAGTGATATCTAATTTTGATATTATTAAAGGGCTCGGTAATTATACCGTAACAGACCCAACCTTTGCCCGTGTGGTTGACCATATTCCAGGCCATTTGTTTTATGAGCTGCACAGCGACGCTCAATTGACATTTTTATATCAGCAAAAAGATGGCAACGTGGTATCGGTTCCCAAATCATTAAAAAAACTAGCCGGGTTTTGTGTGCAAAACTTCCCGGAATATAAGATACTCCACAGATTAGTTGCTGAAAATAAAATAGAAAAAGATGAATTAGGCCAGGTGATTCGGGTCGTCGATTATATGACGCGTTACCAAAAAAACGCAAAATTGTATTTTGACGAATACTGGAATGAACTTGAAGAACCGGAAGATTATGAATACTACGGGAAAATTGAAAAGGTGGAGGATTTCCATTGGTATATCACTTATTTCGATCAATCTGATACTAAACTCTGGCGAGCTGTATATGATGATCTAAATACTATGAGCCGCGTTGATACTACGAAATGGTTTGATCAAAGTGGTCAAGTGCGCTTGAGTCTCAGGTTTGCAAATAATAAAGTCTATTCAAGGCAATATTACCACAGCAACGGCCAATTGCATTATATCATACGTAAAAATTTTGGTAGTACAGATAGTGATTTTAGATATTACCTGGTATCTGATCTAAAAGGGCAGAATCTTCTTGATGAGAATGGCAATGGCAAAGAAAACTATTACGACCCGGTGAATGGCCGCCACTTCGTAAAAGTATTTGAGCAGTTTAATATCAAAACTGTATATTATGAAGATGAGGAGGGCAACCGACGTTATCAACTGACTGACCGCAACGTAAAGATCAAATCATTCAATAAAATTAGTTATGAATTCAAAGAAAGGTTTGATTACTCTGAATCGTGGGGACAAGATTACGTGCAGGGAATGGCATTGGCGAGATTGCACATTGATGAGAGCGGTTATGTGGAAGACGTAGAAATTATTTCCTCGCCGGGTTATCGGGTAAACAATGAAATATTAAATACAATAAAACGCTTATTTGATTCCCGTGATAAAAGTTTCAGGCCGGCCAAAGCCAACAAAGAAAAAGTCAAATCAGAAGTGGTATTACCTATTGAATTAGCAGTGATAAAATCACAGCCAACATATCATAATTATTACTGGATGCATTATGATCCTTTTATGTTTCATAATATGCATCCAACTTCAATACCGTCAGCGCCCATGGGCTTTTAAAGAGCAGCATTAAAGTGGGGCGTTATCAGCCTCACTTTGGTATAAAATAATAAATTACATAAAGGATGCAGGCAAGCCCATGATGCCAGTGTGTCGAAT
>DNTA01000029.1 GCA_003500135.1 Cytophagales bacterium
CACAGCTCAAGTGGTTGTTATACATACAAAAGTGAGGAATTATGATTACGAAAATAGTAATTGATGATGTAGCGACATTTACTATCCCATCTGAAGTAATTCCACGAAGAATTAACTATATCTATGGCGGAAATGGAAGCGGCAAAACTACAATCTCACGTCTAATTGCGAACCATGCAATTTACCCAAATTGTGAAATTGCATGGAGCGGAAAGAATCTACCAGCAATCGTTTATAACAAAGACTTTGTAAAGGAAAATTTTGAACAGGATACATTAAAAGGAATATTTACTCTAGGAAAAGATGTCCCTGATGCTGAGGACCGAATTAAAAGACTACTGAAAGAAATTGAAGCGAAAGAAAAAATAGTATCTGACATAGAAAAAGCGATTCAACAGCTCAATGAAAGATTTGATGAACAAACAAACAGTTATATCGATATTTGCTGGGATTCAAAAATCAAATACTCAGAAGAGTTAAAAAAGTGCTTAACCGGATTTCTATCGAACAAGAGAAACTATTTTGACAAGTGTATTGCAGAACAAAATAAATCGGAAGACCTTTTAGATTTTTTAAGCTTATCAGAAAAGTATAAACAACTCTATCATACAACTATAGAGGAAATCGATTCATTACCAGAGTTCCATTTCGAAGAAATACAAGATCTGGAGACGGATAGTATTTTTTCAGAAGTAATTATAGGCAGTGAAAATAACCAAGTTGCTGAGTTAATATCCCATCTAAAAAATAGTGACTGGGTCGATGAAGGTAGGAGTTATTTTGCAAAAACCAAAGAGAGAAAATGTCCTTACTGCCAACAGAGTATTGGTACTGAAATTGAAGAACAGATTGAGGCATATTTCGATGAGAGCTTCCAAGAGAAAAGCACTTCTTTGGATTTAGCTATAAGCAAGTATACACAGTATGTTGAACGATTTATTAAATATATAGAAGACATAATAGAAATAGAAATATCAGTTTTTGATTTCACAGAAGTTACTAATAACCTTGGGCTACTTAAAAAGACTTTTGAGAAAAATATTCTTTCATTACAAAAAAAGCGTACGCAAAAAAGTAAATCAGTTGAACTTGAATCACTTCACAAAGTTTTTGATTTAATCACAAGCCAAATATCCGAATGTTCAACAGAAATAGAAAGTCATAATTCTCGATGTCAGAATATTGAAGATGAGAGAAGGAAACTGACTTCTCAGGTATGGAGATTTATAGCAAGCGAAACAAAATCTACAATAGACGAATACATAAAAGCAAAAGAGAAATATGAATCAGGTATCCAGAGTCAAGATACAAAAAAGAATAAAACAAACCTGGAAATTTCAGCCCTAAATCGAGAGATCACAACCATTCAATCTGAAATCACTTCAGTCGCACATTCTATAAATGAAATAAATAGAATACTTATGGGCTTTCATTTCGAGGGATTTTATTTATCTGAATCTACAAGAAAGGGCCACTACGAATTGATTCGAAAGGATGGAACATCAGCGACAAATACTCTCAGTGAGGGTGAATATACTTTTATCACATTCTTGTATTTTTACTATTTAATTCGTGGTAGCTCAGAAAAGGAACAGCTTGAACAGAAGAAAATTGTAGTAATAGACGATCCAATTTCAAGCCTCGATAGTAGTGTTCTTTTCATTGTTAGCAATTTAGTGAAAGCGTTAATCGATGAATTAAACGACAACTATAGAGGTTCCAAGATCAGACAGTTATTTGTACTGACTCACAACATATATTTTCATAAGGAAATTAGCTTTAAAGGATCAAGAGGCAATATAACAAGAAACGAATTATTCTGGCTTGTTTATAAGAAGGAAGAAATATCTGAGATCAAGACATCAACGAAAAATCCTATCAACACAACTTATGCACTATTGTGGGATGAAATTAAAAATTCTGAATCGACTAACCGTATCACTGTATTTAATAATCTAAGACGGATTCTAGAATATTATTTTAAGATTATCGGTAATTATGACTATGAGGCAATTATAAACCACTTTGATTTTGAAGACAAACAAACATGTAAAGCATTGATATCATGGATTAACGATGGATCGCATTTTATTAATGATGATTTGCTTGTTGAAACTGAAATTGAGTCGGTTGATAGATATTTGAAGGTTTTCAAGGATATTTTTGAGAAGTTAGGACACCTAAGCCACTACAACATGATGATGAATCGAAATTGATGTATAACAAGCGCTTGGAGACGGATTCGCCTATTGTCATGAAAAATGCTTGTCGCTTCGCT
Source organism: Cytophagales bacterium (assembly GCA_003500135.1). Taxonomy (GTDB): domain Bacteria; phylum Bacteroidota; class Bacteroidia; order Cytophagales; family Cyclobacteriaceae; genus UBA10427. The sequence continues at coordinate 2,279 of DNTA01000029.1, forward strand.
CGGCATTTTTCACGCCAATTACGGCTCACCGCTCAAGCGGTTGTTATACGGACCAATTTATAGTGCATTAAAAGGATGGAATAATGCTTAAATATTTTCTAAGGAAAATCTTTATTAATAATAAGAGTCCAAGATTTCAAGTACTTAACTCCATACTGCTACATAATAAAGAGTATTTTTCGAAGTATCCAAGATTGCAGACATTTTCAAAAGAGGGGAGAGAAAATGTAGAAACCGATTTAATAAAGACGGTTAATTCCATATTTGACTCAAAAGATCCAGTTTTACAATTCAGGAAACACTTTGTCGATTATGTAATTGAGTTGGCATACTACATAGTTTTAAGTCTGACAGAAGAGGACAAACAGGAATCATATTCAAAAGAGGAAAAAATTTCAGGAGAACTATCAACACGTTTAATTCATATTGCTGGGAAAGAAGCTAAGTTAGCAGAACCCTTTGAAAATCAGCAATATACAAATGAAGATCTACTGGAATATTGTCGCACTAGACGAATATTACTGACCTATTATGTAAACGGATTAAATTTAGTAAGGATGAAACTAAATGACTACATGCAAGATGACTGGTTAAAGCCATTCCTAATTAATATGTGCATTTGGCAAGAAGATGTGATTCGAATAAATTCAAATCTTCCCCGATTTATAGAATCTGATACTGAAAGTTTATTGTATAGCTCATTTTTTAATATTGTAGAGAATGGTTACGCAGATCCGCTGTCGGAATGGAATTCTGTAGCAAAGAAAATTCTACCTGAGGATTGATATGAACCCTATCTTTGGAAATTGTTTTATGAAGATCGAATTCACAATCATTGAACTGTGCCTTTCGGAAATCAAATTGCAGGTAACTGAGTGCGTGAATTAAATAAAAGTAATGTAGAACATGTCATTACTGAGTACCGATATAGAATTGATTATTACGCGCCGGTGACAAATCAAGATAATGAAAATCTGAAGCTATTTGACTCAGCTGCAGTTCTGATTGAGGAATTTAAATTACCTGAGAATACTGACGAAATACATTCAGTAATACTTGGATTAAATTCCTTCCTCGGCCACAAGAGAATGAGAATACGGAAAATGAAAGCCATTGAGATTTTCCAATGGCTGCTAAAATCGGTTATTGTTCCAATTGTTGTAACCATAATCACAACATGGATAATTATGAAATATTTTCCCAATGGATAAGGAAAATGATTTGGTTATTTGGAACTTAAGCACTTCAGGATTTATTTTGATAGAGGCCGTATAACAAGGACTTCGAGACCGATTCGCCTATTGTCACGGTCCTTGCTTAGGCTTCGCCGGCAAGGACGCGC